>JALOQD010000273.1 GCA_025453525.1 Myxococcota bacterium | reverse complement strand
GTCGGTCACAGGCCGAGAGGGCATGCTCCCTCCTCGCGCCTTGCCAGCCGGGCGCCTCGTCGCCCTCGTTGCGTCACCGTATTTGCGGATTGGGGTACTTAGTTTTTGGCGTTTGTCTCTAGGCGCAGCAGCTCATCGAGCGCGTCTTCCGGCGCAAGGGTGTCATTGATCGGCCGAACCGAGGCAAAGCCTAGCGCGCCCGCGGCAAAGACCGGTCGCAGGTTCGACACATCGAGCGAACCCAGCACGACGGTCGGCACGGTGGAAAGCTCGAGCATCTGCCGCATTCCCTCGATGCCGATGGACGGATCCGCGAGCTTCTTGGTGGGAGTGGGAAAGACGGGACCCACGCCGATGTAGTCTGGCGCAAGGGCACAGGCCGCCGCGGTTTGGGACGGGTTGTGAGTCGAAAGGCCGATGATGGCGTCCTCTCCGACGATGGCTCGCGCCTTCGCATAGGGCATGTCGCCCTGACCCAGATGCACGCCGTCGGCTCCGACCTCGGCCGCGAGCTGCGGATCGTCGTTGAGAATGAACAGCGAAGGCAGCGTCACGATGCGCCGCACGCGCATGGCCACCTGTCGCACCTCCTCGCGAGCGCAATCCTTCATGCGCAATTGCACAAAGCGCACACCGCGTGCGACGAGCACTTGGGCTAGCCGCTCATACCCTACCTTTGGGTTCGTCAAGATGCCGTAAAAGCGCAGGTCTGGTTCGAGAGCGGGCTTGGTCATGGTCCCTTCCGCATGGTTATGCCCCGAGGATGAGAGGCGCCTTGTCGGCAGAACCCAATACCTCGCGGTTCTTATGAATGTAAAGCGCCTTGAGCGCATCCCGAGCCGGGCCGAGGTACTTGCGCGGATCGAACTCCGAGGGCTTGCTCGCAAACGCCTTGCGAATCGCCGCGGTCATGGCCAGGCGCCCATCGGAATCGATGTTGATCTTGCACACGGCCGAGCGAGCCGCCTCTCGCAGTTGTTCCTCGGGAATGCCGATGGAGTCCTCGAGCTTTCCGCCGTTGGCGTTGATGATCGCCACGATGTCTTGCGGAACCGACGAAGAGCCGTGCAACACGATGGGAAAGCCTGGAATGCGCCGCTCGATCTCGCGCAAGATATCGAGCCTTATCTGCGGGTTCTGGCCCTTCTTGAACTTAAACGCCCCATGGGACGTACCGATGGAGATGGCCAGCGAATCGACCCCGGTCTTGGACACGAAGTCCTGCACCTCCTCGGGCCTCGTGTAGGTATGCTGCTCGGCCGAGACTTCGTCCTCCACGCCCGCCAGCACGCCGAGCTCGCCTTCCACGGTCACGTCATGGCCATGGGCGGTGTCCACCACTTTGCGCGTCAGAGCGACGTTGTCTTCGTAGGCGAGATGAGAACCGTCGATCATCACCGACGAAAAGCCCGACTCGATGCAGGAGACGACCAGCTCGAACGAGTCGCCGTGATCGAGGTGCAGCGCGATGGGGATCTCACCGAGCCCCTTTTTCTTCGCCTGCACACGCATCATCTCCACCGCGCCCTGGCCCATGTAGCGAAGCAGGGTCTGGTCTGCGTAGTCGCGAGCACCCTTGGACACCTGGAGGATGACAGGGGATTGGGTCTCGAGGCACGCGGTGACGATCGCCTGGAGCTGCTCCATGTTGTTGAAGTTGTAGGCAGGCACCGCGAACGCTGCGCTCACAGCCTTTTGAAACATCTTGCGCGTGCTGACGAAACCGAGCTCTTTGTACGACGTAGACATCTCGTGCTCCTTCTTAGCCTGAAAAAGGTTTCCTAAACAGTGTGCCGGCGAGCGCGGATTGCAAGAGCCCAAAAGAGCCCCCCTTGCCGTCGTCCCTCCCACCGACACGATGGATTTCCTGTGCACCGTGGTGTTATAGCCTTTTTTAGAAAGCAAGGAGGTCACGCCCCATGGAATTGTGCTCTACCATCCGCATCCGCGGCTATCACTTGGACATGTTCGGACATGTGAACAATGCCCGCTTTCTCGAGTTCCTCGAAGAAGCTCGCTGGCAACTCCTCGAAAGCCATGCGGGTCTCGAGACCATTGCCGCAGGGACGTTCGTGCTGGCGGTGGTCAACATCAACATCAACTACCGCAAGCCCGTGCTGTTCAACCATGAAATTGAAGTTTGGGCCGGCATCGACTCGTTCAGCCGACGCAGCGCGGCCATCAAGCAGGAGATCCGCTTTGCTGGGACGCAGGAGGTCGCCTGCGACGCACTCGTGACCTTCGTAGTTGCCGATCCCAAAACCGGAACGGCCCTGTCCCTCGACACTGGACCGGCCAGAACATGGCTCGAAACCATCGCCCAATAGCGCCAGGGCGCTTTTAAGTTTAGGGGAGGAATTCATGCGCAGTTCGCCGTGTTTCATTGCATTGGTCGCGTCGATGGTCGCCCTTCCGGTCGCCGCGCAAGAGCCACCGACCGAAGCCGAGCCGTGGAAAAGCCTGTTGGACGTGCCCCTCGACAAACCCTTTGGCCTGTGCTTCGACGGAACGCTGTTATGGGTGGTCAGCCGAGTCGAGGGGCTTCTGCTCGGACTCGAGCCCTCGACCGGAAAGGAAAAGCAGCGCATCCCTTCACCTGGTCCGCGACCGGTCGGTCTCGCCTTTGACGGCAAGCTCCTGTGGGTGAGCGATCCCCTGGAAAACAAGCTCTACGGCGTCGACACCAAGGCCGGGCTCGTGACCCGCGAGGTGCCCTCTCCGACCGGCGCCTTGGGCCTCGCCTACGACGGATCGCACCTGTGGGTCGCGGATGGCAAGCTTCTGCATCAGGTCACCACTGAAGACGGCACAACCATCAAGAGCTGGAACGCGCCCTCGTGGGGCGGAGAAGGTCGGGCCACCGAGCAACTCGGCCTCGCTTACGACGGCCAGGCACTGTGGGTTTCGGATCGCAAGACCGACCTTGTGTATCGCGTGGATCCAGAAACCGGCGCCGTGCTGGACGCTATCGTCGCCCCTGGTCCGATGGTGGCGGGGATCGCCTTCGACAGTCGAGGACGCATGCTCGCCATCGAGGTGGGCAGTCGCTCGCTCTTTGCGCTCGACGTCCGGGGATGGCCGGCAGTGGTTCGGTCCAGCGGAGTCGAGCGCGAGGTGGTGCTACGGCGCTCCATCGCCAATCGCGGCCCTGGAATCGTGCGACGCGCTCAAGTTGTCATCGCGCTTCCGTCGAGCAACGAGGGCCAAGCATTGATGGGAGAGCCGGTTTTCTCTTTGCCGCCCAAGGAGATCGTTCAGGACGAGTGGGGACAGAAAGTGGCGCGATTCGAGGGCTCGGATCTGCAGGCCGGCCAGACCTTCGAAGTCGAAATGAAGGTGCGGGCCAGGGTATTCGACGTGCATCGCCACATCGATCCGGCCAAGGTGGGCTCGCTGGCGAGCATCCCCAAAAGCGTGCGCCGCAACTACCTCTCCGACAGCACCAAATTCGCTCTGAAACACCCTTCCATCCGCCGCCACCTCAAAGCCGCGCTCCAAGGGGAAAATCGACCCTATTGGATGGCTCGCCGCATCGCCCGCTACATCCAAGATCACATGACCTACGCCTTGGAAGGCGGCTGGAACATCGCGCCCACTGTCATCGATCGCGGGACCGGTTCGTGCTCGGAGTACACATTCGTGTTCATCGCCATGTGTCGCCTGGCCGGCATTCCTGCGCGTTACGTGGGCGCCATCGTCGTGCGAGGCGACGACGCCAGCACTGACGAAATCTTCCACCGCTGGCCCGAGATCTACCTGCCAGGCTACGGTTTCGTGCCCTTTGACGTCCAAGCCGGTGACAAGCCCGAGCCCGAAAAGCAAGGCGAAGTCCTGGGCAACCTGCCGGGCAAGTTCCTGGTCACGACCACCGGAGGCGGAGGCTCCAGGCTCCTCGGATGGGATTACAACTCATCAGCGACTTGGACATGCGAAGGACGGTGCAGCATCCAAGACGAGCACCTGGCGGATTGGTATTTACCCGGCGCACAAGGGGCCCGCTCCACAACCTTGAGGTCCGGCGCTCAAAAAGGTTCCTTGAATTCGCCGCATGTCAAGATTGTTTGGCCCGCGCGCTCTTGCTATGGTGACCGCCCTCGACAATTGTGAGGCGTTGTTTAGGAGACCCCATGGACACGACACGACAGACGGCTTTTGACCCCACTTTTTTGGTTGCGACCGAGCTCCATCTCAACGAGCGCTCGGTAGCCGCCGTGGTGAAGCTCCTCAGCGAGCAAAACACGGTGCCGTTCATCGCCCGTTACCGCAAGGAGGTGACCGGCGACCTCGACGAGATTCAGATCCGCGCCATCGAGGAGCGGCACACTTACCTGGTGGAGCTCGAGCAGCGTCGAGAGGCGATCCTCGCGTCCATTCAAGAGCAGGGCAAGCTCACCCTCGAGCTAAAAACCCGCATCCTCGGCTGCACCACCAAGGCCGCTTTAGAAGATTTGTATCTTCCTTACAAACCCAAACGCCGCACCCGGGCCACCATTGCCAAGGAACGGGGGCTCGAGCCTCTGGCTCTGCGCATCCTCGAGCAACCGACCGTGGGCGATCCCATGGCCGAAGCCGCGGCTTTCATCAATGCCGAGAAGGACGTTCTCTCCGTGGACGCTGCCCTCACCGGTGCCCGGGACATCGTTGCCGAAATGACGGCCGAGAATGCCGACGTGCGCGCCATGGTCCGAGAAGAGCTGTCTCAGCGCGGCACCCTCGTCTCAGCGGTGGTCGACGAGAAGGCCCAAGAAGCGACCAAATTCAAGGACTATTACGACCACAGGGAATCTGTGGCCACGATTCCATCGCATCGCTTTCTCGCCATTCGTCGGGGAGAGCGCGAGGGTGTCTTGCGCTTCAGCGTCTCCGTGGACGACGAGAAGCTGTCCAACCGCGTCACAGCCAAGATGGGCCTGGTTTCGCAGTCGCCGTTCGCCGACGAGCTAAGCACTGCCGTTGCCGACGGCTACAAGCGTTTGCTCCTCCCCAGTGTCGAAAGCGATCTGCGCATCGACCTCAAGCTTTCGGCAGACCGCGCGGCCGTGGAGGTCTTTGCCGGCAACCTGCGCAACCTCCTGCTCGCCGCACCGTTCGGCACACGCCGAATCATCGCAGTGGACCCTGGCCTTCGCACGGGTTGCAAGTGCACGGCGATCGACGAGACGGGCAAGTACCTCGCCACCATGACCTTCAATCTGGTCAAAGGCGCGAGCGCCGCGGAGGAGGGCAAGAGGTCGTTCTTGGAGTTCGTCAAACGCCACACGCCCGACGCCATCGCCGTGGGCAACGGCACGGCTGGCCGCGAGACCGAGAAGTTCGTGCGCGAGGTGCTGCGCGAGGCGGGTCTCACGCAGGTCATCGTCATCATGGTGAGCGAGGCCGGAGCCAGCGTGTACAGCGCCTCGGAGCTCGCGGGCAAGGAGTACCCAGAGCTCGACGTCACGGTGCGCGGCGCCATCTCTATCGGCCACAGGTTGCAGGATCCCTTGGCCGAGCTCGTGAAGATCGACCCCAAGTCCATCGGCGTGGGCCAGTACCAGCACGACGTGCACCAACCCTTGCTCGCCAAGAAGCTCGACGAGGTGGTGGAGAGCTGCGTGAACCATGTGGGCGTGGAGCTCAACACCGCGAGCGCACCGCTGCTCGCGCAAGTGGCGGGCATCGGCCCGGCTGTCGCCGCCAACATCGTCGAGTACCGCGAAAAGAACGGCGCATTTACCAGCCGCAAGCAACTGCTCAAAGTGGCCAAGCTCGGACCCCGCACCTTCGAGCAGGCCGCGGGCTTCTGCCGCATCCGCGGCGCCGTAAACCCTCTCGACGGCTCTGCCGTGCACCCCGAGCGCTATGAGGTTGTGGAGCGCATGGCGAAGGACATGGGCGTGGAGCTCAAGGAGCTCGTGGGCAACGCCGAGCTCGTCAATCGTATCGACATCAAGCGCTACGTGACCGAGGAGGTGGGCGAGCTGACCTTGCGCGATATCGTCTCCGAGCTCAAGAAGCCCGGCCGCGATCCCCGCGACGAGTTCGAGCCACCGGCGTTCCGCGAGGACGTCCAAAGCATGGAGGATCTGAAACCCGGCATGACCCTCGAAGGCGTGGTGACCAACGTCACCGCGTTTGGCGCCTTTGTCGACGTCGGCGTGCATCAAGACGGGCTCGTCCACGTCTCCCAGCTCTCGGACCGGTTCATCAAGGAGCCGTCCGAGGCGGTCAAAGTGGGCGACAAGCTCAAGGTGCGCGTGCTCGAGGTGGACCTGCAGCGACGCCGCATTTCCCTGACTGCCAAGTCCGAATCCGCGCCTCGCGGTCAGGATGCGCAAGGCCCCCGCGGCAGCGACCGTCCCAACCAGGGAGGCCCAAGACCAGGTGGCAAGGGACCGGGCAAGGGCAAAGAAGAAAAGTTCTCCTACAACCCATTCGCCGCCCTAAACAAGCGCTAGACCATGCGTGGGCTGCTCCACGTCTCGGACCATGGCTTCGGTCATGCGTCAAGGTGCAGCGCCCTCGCTCTCGCCTTGCTCGACCAGCCAAAGCTCGCAAAGCTGACCATTGCCGTGCCACAGCGCTACGTTTCGCTGTTCTTTGCGCAGGTGCAAAAGCACCCGCGCGCCGCATTCCTCGACCTTGGCACGGACTGCGGCATTCCCATACGGCCCGGTGAGCTGTGGCCAGACCCGGCCTACGTCGACGGAAGCCTGACCTCGTGGGTCAATTCGTGGGGCATTCGCCTGCAAGAGCTTCAAAGCATACCGTTCGACCTCGTGATCGCAGATGCCTCGCCGCTCGCCTGCGAGCTCGCCCGCCGCAGAAATCTCCCCTGCGCGCTCGTTTCGAACTTCGAGTGGCACGCCCAGTTCGTCGGACTTGGACTGCGGGGCCCTGCGGTCGACGCGGTGGAACGAGCCTACGCGAGCGTAACCCAGTGGCTGCGATACCCGCTTCCCACACCGAGCCTCGCGGTTCCTGCCCACAAAACCGTCGATGTCCCGATGTGCACCCGCACCGCAAGCCCCCTCGAGGTCGAAGCCTTGCGCAGCGCCTTGCCCTATCCCCGCGTGCTACTCACCATGGGAGGTCTCATCCGCTTCGACGAACCCCTGCAGCTCCCGAGCATCGAGGGCACGCTCATCATTACGACGGGCATGCACGCCCGAGCCTGCAATGCCTCGGCTGTTGTCGATTTGTCTGTGGGCGTCACGGATGCGCTCTCCCATGTCGGAGCCGCGGATCTGATTGTCACCAAGGCGGGATGGGGCACAGTGGCCGAGGCAGCATCGGCCCGCAAGCCTTTGCTCGTGTTGCGCCGGAACGGTGTCCCCGAGGATGAGGCGACCCTTGGTGCCCTCGAATCCGCGGGTCTCGGCCAGGGCTTCGACCTTTGGGATATCGACCGAGCCATTGCCACGGCGGTCCGCGCCGGACTCGAGCCCACCCCGGGTCTTCACAACGATCCCACGGCAGTGGCGAGGGCCTGTCTCGCGCTCGCCTAAAGCCTGGGCGGACAACGCCATGCTGCTCCTCGCCTGGCTCCCGGACGCCGACAACCCGACACCCCATCCCACCCAAAGGGCACAACCCATCCACACCCCATCCCACCCAAAGGGAACAGATGAATATCACGCAGTTTTTCCGGAGCCTGCGGCTCGCGGGGTCAGTGTCGGTGGTCACTGAGGCGTCCTTGCTTCGGGCGTGGGCTCGATTGGGGCGCGGTATGTTCTGTGGCGCCCCGAAATTCGGCGCAGTTTGGCCCGACACGGTTCTGTGCTGGCTCATCTGGGCGCGAACGGCGGGTCAAAAGGCGCAGCTCGCTCCTTGGACGACAGGGGTGTCGGCTCTTTGGGGGGTCTCTCTCTCGCACTGCCAGTCCTAGCCGATGGGCACGGCGCAGGACGGTGGGTAGCTGCCTCGCGGCCACTCCACGGTGGGTCTCTTGCCTGCTTGCGCGGCGTTGACAAAACCGTCGTAGACCTCGCGATAACCGCCTACGTGGCGCCTGTAGCTGTCGAG
>JALOQD010000272.1 GCA_025453525.1 Myxococcota bacterium | reverse complement strand
ATGGACGTCTCCCTCAAGCACACGATCATGATGATGGCGTGCCTCGAGCGTGACATCGGATTCGACGGCAAGGTCGTCTCGAGTCAAGGGGTGGCCCTTCCCGATGCCAGCGTCACTGTGCGCAGCACCGCAGGGGCGTTCTCAACAACCGTCAAGACCGACTCCTCTGGCGCATTTCTTTTGAAGGTTCCGAGCCTTGGGCAGTATGTCCTCGACGTCAGCAAGGCCGGGTACCAATCCCGCTCGACGAATCGAACGCTTTACAATGCGGGCCTCAGCGAGCCTGTGATCTCCTTGTCTCCCATCACCGAACCCCAGGGAGGCATCAGCGGCCACGTCCTCTCTGACGCCACGGGTCTTGGGATCGCCGGCGCCAAGGTGTGCGCGGGCTCCCTCTGTGCCACCACGAGCACCTCGGGGTATTACACCCTGGCCTTGCGACCAGGGCAGCACCAGCTCGAAGCGAGCCACCCCAATTTCTTTTCGGGTCTCGGGTCGGCGGACGTCGCCTCCTCGTATGTGAACCTGTCCTTCTCTCTTTTTCCCATGGGGGATTTGGATTCTCCGGGTTTCCCGAACAAGGGTTTTGACCCGATTCCGATTGAACCTCTTTGAGCGGGCGCCCCTTCCTGATGGACCGGGACATGCCCGACATCCCATCCAACCTTCACGGCTCTTTTTTTTAAAAGGAGTACGGACAAAAACAAATTGAAATCGAGTGCAGAGGATGCTACGCGTTTTTCTGGTTATTCCTGATTCAAACCAATTTAGAAGAGGTAAGAAATGAAAAGACTTTGTATCACCGCGTTCCTGACACTATTGGGTTTCCTCACTGTGGGCTGCAGCTTTTTCGTTGAATCATCGGCGACGCCAGGCAGCCCCGGAAGGCTCTTCTCCTGTGAGCGGCATCCGCAGGCAAATCAAAGATCCCAGAACCTTCAATACCATTCGTTCATCAGCATGCTGGACACCCTGCTCTCGTTGAAATGGGAGATCACCAAGGTCGATGAAACCGCCCACGAGATGACCGGAAAGGTCTGCGAGCGGCTTCGATGCAGGGAGGTGCATGTGACCGTGGACACCATTGGCGCAGTGGCCTTCTCCTTCTACCCTGAGGGATACGGGAACTGGGAAAGGAATATCCGAAGCCGCTTTGGCGACATCAGCTGCAACACAGATGAGATGATCGAAAGTCGCATTGCGCAAAAAGGCTTCTCGTTTTCAAAACCGAAGGTGGCGAGCGAGCCACAAAGCACACCGCCCGAGAAAGCCTCCGAGCCGTCCACCCCCCCACAACCATGAGAGCGGACCGACTCTATCCCCGGTTGAGCCATCGATGGCTTGGTCTGAGCTCGTTTATATTTGCCAAGACAGCAGGCCGTTTCTTTCTTTGATCCCCTGGACGAAACCCCCAAGGACTGCAGCCCACGCTCTAAAGATGATCTCTATTCCGAAAAGGTGGCAGAACCGTGTTTGGGCACAGACCCTATGCGCTTCCCCCTCATCACAAGGGATGAAACTTCAGCAAACCGGATCCAGCAGAACCCTAGAACCACACGGCAAGCTGAGCGCCGACGAAGTAAATGGACGATTTGACATACGGTGAATTGGGAGTCCAAAGCCTAGACCCCTCGAGCTTGATCACCCAAAAATGGTTCGGCTTGAAGTTGAACCCTGCCCGAATGACCGAGGCATCAGAGGAATCGTCCAGGTCTTCGGGACTCGACATCTCTCCCATGACGAACGGCGTGAGCGTCATGTCTCCCAAGATTTTCTGGAGCGGCAGCTCGTAGGCGAGCAAGGCATATCCATCCCAGCGCGTGTGGTCCGGGAAATAGATCTCGCCAATGGTGAAATTGAATATCGGAACGACGCGGATCGGATGCACATCGTATTTGACGAGGGATCGAGCGTATTCGACCTGTAACCTGATGCCGGCAAATGCGATCAGCAGGTCCAAGGAACCCGTGAGCTCGGTGTGCTTGTCCGTGCTGGTTTTTTTGACCTTCACGGTTCTGGCCATCATATCGACATTGGTTTTCTTCGTTTGAACGTTGACCTGCCCCAAGTACCCATATCCACCCAGGCTGAGGGTGAGCTTCGGCGTCTCGTAGAGAACCCGCAGGCGAAGCCCCAATGCTTTGTTGTCGTTGAAATCGAGGGATGCCTCTACATCGGCACGGTTGTTGGCCGCGGTGATGGCATATTCGATATAGTGGTTCGAACCTGGAAAAAACCGACCATGGAGCATGAGGCCGGTCTGCGCATTGGGCAGAATGCCGTGGAACCAAATATAGGGCAAGAAGATCGGGATGCACACCGGACTGCCATGCTCGACGTTCCAGATGCCGTAGGGCGTGATGAATCTACCCACGGTGACACCGAGAAAGTCCCATTTCTGCCAAGTGGTCAGGGCCCGCTCGATGCTGACCCCTCCTAGGACGTGTTGCCGCATCGTGGTGCTCTCTGTCACCGTTGCATCCACTCTCTGGTACGGGACAAAACTCTCGTTTCCATGGGGTGCGAAGGTAAACCGCACCTCCGCCATTGCCGAGAGGCTTGGAGTCATCATGCTCTTAAAAAACAAATTCAAGTGAGTAAGAACAAAGGAAAGCTCTTCATTCACGACATTTTTTAAGACATTATCTGATTTCACCCAGCTCCGGAACAATCCGAAATCCATAATCCCATAAACGGAAAACGACGGACGGAATTCCGTCACGCCCTCGGCCTCGCTCTCCAGGGCCGCCATCTCACTGTCTTGCTTCCACGTTTCAAGCTCCTCCATGCGCTTCTTCATCGACTCGATGGTAGAAGCGAGCTCTTCCACGCTGGGAGCCGACTCCGCGCTGCTCGTTGGATTTGGGTCTTCAGAGACATCTTGCGCGGCAGGCGTCTCGGTCTGCTGCGCCGAGCTCGGATCGCACCAACATATCCAAACGAATGCCGTGAGCGCCGAGAGCTGCCAGGAGCCCCGAGGAACTCGCATTCTCATGGTCTCCTCCCTTCAGAAGACTTGGGTTCTTTAGGCAGGATCAACAGCAACCTTGCCACACCCTCCTTGTATTGGGAGCGAAACACGTAAGTCACTGAGCCAGCGAGCTTGAAAACCGCGCGCAACGTGGCTTTGAACTCGGGCGGCGCTGTGACAGCGCTCACAAGCTCCTTCTTTTTCCAGTAGCTCGCTTCCTCGGCATGGGTAAGGGAAAGCGCTCTTCTTTGAAACTCGACCCGCAGCTCGGAGCCGGCGAGGGCATTGACCGGCACTGCGGTCATCCCAGAGGGCCAAGTCAGACGCTTGCGCAGAAACAGATCGCTCAGCGTCGCACGGTCAATGTCGTCTTTAACTCCTTTATTGCAGACCACTATGATGTCGAGTGGGTCTTGCTCTTGTGCCCGCGCGATCCTGGCGCTCAGCACGGTGCTGCAACTCATTGCCATCGCAAGTATGAGACCCGTGTACGGCTTTCGCGGGCTGGCCATGGCTCTCTCCTAACAGCCCAAAACGTCTTTGAGGGCGGTGAATATCTCTATAGGCACGCACATGCTGGGAAGAGCTTCATCCATGCTGAATTCGCAGCAGACGAAGCCCTGCTCAACCGGGCATTTGTCTTCGTTGCCTAAACAATCGGAAATGACACAGGTCTTGCCTATTCCAGGAACCTCGAAGCAATACGATGCGAGCTTTCCGGCACAATCGTCGCTGGTCTCACACGGATCGCCATTTCCACTCGGCAGCTCCTCAGTGTCGGTCGAAGAATCGGATTCTTCCCCTCCATCGCTCGCGCTCTGGGACGCAGAGTCATCGTCCACAGGAACGCAGTTTGGGCCTTCGAGCACAAATCCGTCGCGGCAGCGATCCGCCTCGTCTGGAAGGCAGCACAACGGCAAAAAGAAGAGACCCACTATGCAGAACAACCAGCGTGGCGGCTCTTTCTTTCTCATCTTCTTCCTCCCCAAAAACGGAGCACAACCTATGATGCAGTTGATTATGGAACCGGAGCCCGTGGGTGCAAACCGCTCCCATGCTATACCCACTCCGACCGGCGCATGCCTGCGGCCTCGATGGGCATCGACATCCATCGACCATTGCCGGTCATGGCCAAGAGGTTCCGTCGTTCCTTTTGATCGATTCTGTGGACCACATCATCTTCAAGTTGAATAATGACAGTGAGCCAGCGGAGGATGTCGGCAAGTCATGGTTTCCTTGAAGCCTAAGCTCAACAAGCACATCGTTGCCATCGTCGTCGTGGTGGCCAGCGTTGGCATCCTCTATCTCGTGCTCGCCAATCTCCTCTTCTCCAGAACCTACGAGATGCTCTCCACCTCCATGAAATCACGGGGCAAGGCCAACGTCTCCCAGCTGGCCGAGCTGGTTTCTTGGGGACTCGCCGCTGGATCGAAAAAGGATGTCACCGAGGCGATCGAGCAGTTCAAAGAGAGGAACCCCGAAACCCTGGCCATTGCCGTTCTCGAAGCCAACCGCAAACTCCTCGCGCGAACGGGCTCAGAAGACCTCACCATCCATTTGGGTGAGTTCGAGCCGCTCGACGCCATCGCCTCCCGCATGAAGGACGGGCAACTCGTGGCGCTTGCGCCGAGCCGGTCCGAGTTTATCGACCACCCGGTCGGCTACGTCATCTACTGCGAATCGTCTTTGGGCTATCTGACCTACCGGCGAAATATGTTCATCATCGCCGTTTTGGCTTCGGTGCTCGGCCTGCTCATCGTGGGCAAGCTGCTCCACGCGCAGATCACCGTTTCCCTGGAAAATGCCAAGCTGCTCGCATCGCTGGCCCAGGCCAACGATGAACTACGCGTTCAGATCACCAAGCGGTCCGAACAGCTCTTTTACACCTTGGCGATGATCGGGCGAGGGAAGACAGAGGTGCAAGCCCTTGAGCCCGGCGCCGTCATTGGAGAGCGCTACGAGGTCTCTCGCCATATCGGAGAAGGGGGCATGGGCGTCGTCTATGAGGTCAAGATCCTCTCCAACGGACAAAAGGCCGCGCTGAAAGTCGCCAAATCTGGCGATTCCTCTGCCTTGGCGCGCCTCGCGCAAGAAGCTCGCATGGCCATCGAAGTGCAGCACGAAAACATTGTACGCATCATCGATGTGGACATCGCTGACCAAGGCTTCCTTTACGTGGTCATGGAGTATCTCGAGGGAAAGGATCTCGCGGAGATGCGAGACCAGTGGGGAAACCTCGAGTGGGGATTGCAGGTGCTTCGCCAGGTCTGTTCAGGTCTGCATGAGCTGCACAAACACAATTTGGTGCACAGGGATCTCAAACCGACCAATCTCATCGTCATCAACGGCGACTCGAATCGAGACCTCAAGGTTAAAATCACCGACTTCGGCATCTCCAGCTGGGCCACAACTCAAAAACTGCCCAGTCTCTCGGTGAGTCCGCAGGCGCCAAACCCGCCCGATAGCGCACTCTCCTCCTTCGCTGCGGAAAAGCCGGCTGTTTCGAACATCCCAAGTCAACCTCCCTTCGAAAGTCCAATCCCCGGAGCAGCGGAGTCCCCGGACTTTCCTTTGGCGTTTGCCATGGAAGGAGAGGAGACCTTGCCCCCTGCCCACACACAGACCGGCGGCGGGGTCTCCACCTTTCTCTCCTTCGATTGGGCCGGCACGCCTCGGTTCATGGCTCCTGAGCAGATCCAGCGGGGAGAGCCACCAGGACAGGCCACCGACATCTGGGCGATCGGCGTGATTGCCTACCGGATACTCGCCAACCGTTGGCCCATCGACGACGAGTCCTTTACCGATCTCCTCACCGGAGTGGGAACCCCCAAACCCAAACCCATGGGTCAGATTCTTCCCAACCTGGACTCGAAAATCGCAGCAGCCATCGATCGGTGCTTGGACTACAACCCCAGCCTGCGGCCCACGGCCAAAGAGCTCGCAGACCTCCTCTAGCCTGGTTCCCACTCCAGAACTTGGAAATCCATCTACTGTCCCCGTCCTGCTTTGTAACTCAGCAGATCGGATCCGCGGCCTAAACCCGGTCACACCAGACCCCGTGAAATACTAATTGACCATGTACTAAGTCGCGGTGTCTGATACCGGTTACCTTCATCGCGTGTTCAACACTCTTCTGCGAGGAGATTGCAGACCTCGGCACACTCCGAGTCCGCCTGACCGCTCCTGCGCTGCAGCACGTCCTCGGCAAGGATGCGACGCAACTTGGCCGGCTCTTCGAAGAGGGGGCTGTGGGCGGACTCGGCGAAGGTGTAGAAGCCCTTGAGCGGAGCCTGCAGCTTGCCCAGATAGGCCTTGGCGAGCACGTAGGAGCAGGTCATGTCGTGCTTGCCGTGGACGAAATAGATCGGCAGCGAGAAGTCCAGCGTGGTCTTGGCAAGGTCGGTGGCGAGCATGTCGGCCAGGAGCGCGCTCACTCCGGAACTCGCCTTGGCGCGCCAGAGGTTGAGCTTCTCGCCGAGGGTGTACTCGCGGAAGAGCAACGAGCGCAGCAGGAGGCCGGACTTGTACCAGCGCATGTCCCGGGTCGTGCCGACGCCCAAGGGGTGCATCGCGTCGTCTCGGAGGGCGAGGTAAGCCGGGGGCAGGCCGCCTGACTCGGAAACGGGCGCCGCTTCAAGCCGGGCGACCATGGCGCGGTCCCCGAGCCGGCGGTACTCGTCCCGCATGTACCTCCAGGCGAGCCGTTCCGATTCGAGCTGGTCTGTCATCTGGGAGATGCCGATGTACGCGTGGTAGCGCTCGGGATGAGTCGCGACCGCCTGGATTCCGATGAAGGTGCCGCCAGAGTGGCCCATGAGATAGATCTTCTCCACCGCAAAACGCCGGCGCAGGTAGTCGGTGACGGCCAGGGCGTCCGCGATCATATGCCGTAGGGTCAGCGTCTCCCTCGGAATGTTCGGGCTGAAGGAGATCCCCGAGCCGCGTTGCTCCCACCAGACCACGGTGAACAACTCCTCCAGCCCTGTCGGATATCGAGAGGTGAGGAAGTAGTCGGGCATGCCTCCGTGGAGATAGAGGAGGACCGGGTTCTTGGCGTTCAGGCTCTTGATGAACATGCCCTGCCTCGTCCCGTTGACCTCGATGAAGGTCTTCTCGGAGAGGCTTCCAGGCAGGATCTGTCCGTCCTCGCCGACGAACGGCTCCGGCGTGCCGTGGCTGTTGACGAGAAGCGCGACGAAGAGAGCGAGCACGGCCGTGAAGACGATGGCGCTGATCACCAGCATGCCCCTACCTGCACGCGCCATGATGGGCGCTCGTTCTCGCGTCGTTCCCTGCGATGATCGATTCTTTGGGGACATGCCATGGTCCTCCTCCAGTTCACCCGGGAGGTAGCGCAAGCCTAGGGCTTGCCCCCCTTCCACTTCCTGAGTTGCGCGACCTCTTCATGAAGCTGTCCCCACACCCGCTCGGCCTGTCGCCGCCGGTGCTCATCGTTGCGGAGCTCGTTGGCCTGGGCCTCTCGCTCGAGCTTGCGATAGCTCTCGAAACGATCGGTGGCCAATGATCCCGATTCGACGGCCGCCGTCACTGCGCAGCCGGGCTCAGTCTCATGGCGGCAATCCCGAAAGCGGCAGCGGCTGGCGAGTGCCGTGATGTCTCCGAAGACGGTATCGATCCCATCTTCGTCCAGAAGCTGCAGCTCGCGCATGCCCGGGGTGTCGAGCAGAAGACCGCCGCCGGAGAGCAGAACGAGCTGGCGATGGGTCGTCACGTGACAGCCGCGCCCGTCGCTCGCGCGAACCGCACCCGTGCGCATCCGTTCCTCGCCGAGCAGAGCGTTGACCAGGGTCGACTTGCCGGCCCCGGAGGAGCCCACCAAGGCTACGGTCATACCGGAGTTGATGCAGGCACGTACCGTCTCGATGCCCTCGGCGCGCAGTGCGCTCACCACGTGGACCGGCACGCCGACCGCGTGAGCCTCGACCTCGGCAACCCGAGCGCAGGTGTCCGCGCAGAGGTCGGCCTTGTTGAGGACCACCGTAGGCTGAGAGCCGCTCGCCCAGATACGCGCGAGGTAGCGCTCGATCCGGCGCACG
>JALOQD010000271.1 GCA_025453525.1 Myxococcota bacterium | reverse complement strand
GCCCAGGTTCACCATCTGGTCCTGGTCTCCCCAGCCTGTTCCCTCGAGCTTTTGCGGCTCTGAGTACGGGCTCCCCTGTGCGTTGACCTCCATGACCCAATACTCCCAGGGAACATGGTAGCTGTCGCCGTTTTGTTCGTCGGAACCGTCGAGCTTGTGCATCACTCCCCAGCCCAACAAGTACCTGTCGTCGGCGAGCTTGACGAGCTGAGGATAGGACAGGTACGCATTGTCGTCGTGGGCTACGCTTCGGATGCTTCCGAGGAGCTCGCTGTTCGCGCCAAAGTGGACAAGGCCGATCGAGGTGGGAGGCCGCAGGGGGTATCCTTCGGGCTTGACCTCGCCATCGACTCCGACGAACAGTCCCATGAAGCCGTCATTCCCTTCTGGAAGGAGGACCGAGGCTCCGCCTTTATTGGAGATTCCATCTACATTTACGAAATGAAATTCATTGGCTGCGCCGTCTTCGAGGCGGAATATCACGGCGCCGAGCCCGCCGACCTCCCCCTGATTGTAGTCGGTGCTGCACATCATGGCGTACTTCTTCGAGCCCGGGTTGTACGCCGGCCTATTGAACGTCGTATGGCCTGTCCCGCAGGCCCAAGTCCATGCTCGCTCAGTCAGCGAATAATTTGTACGATCCAATACCAGGTACGCGTCCGCTTCGTGGCAGATTCCTCCCCCAAAAACCGTTGCCTTGACGGCGATTCCATAGGTGTCGTCGCTCTCCCCATAGATGAGGTAGTTATTTCCGTACTCCCAGCTTCCTATGGCCTTGTGCACGATGTAGCGCTTGGGCGCAGACTGGAGATTTCCGTCGGTCCATTCGTAGAGCCACATCTCGTCGTTGAGCCCCCTGTCTCCGCAGACCACCGGCTGGGTCATCCAGTCGGCGGAAGGATGCTCCGCGAGGGGGTCGGCGTCTGCGCCTTCTGTGCCGCTCGGGATTCTGCAAAGCGCCGCGATGACCGAGCAGTCCGAGCTCGTCGCCACGCCGTGCATCTCGAGGCATTCGGGGAAGTGCCTCGAATCGATCACCTCGAGGGCGCCGGTCGCCTGGTTTAAGCGGGTGCGGACGATCCCGCCCGAAGAAGGGTCTTCTTCTGGATGCGGGGCGTTCACCCCCAGGGTGAGAGACGCGAACATCTCGGGCGCCTCCGAATCCGTGTTGCAGGAGCTGAAATACATCCTCCGGGGAAAGGGCGTGCCTGGCGAATACGCCAGGGTTCGGATGGTCCATTCCCATTCGCACGCCGTGGGTTCCCCGCCAGGCAGGGAGGACGAGGTGGTGTTCGCGTAGGTGCCTTGAGAAAGGGAGGGCACTGTGTCGGTGTCCTCCGTCTCCCAATCGTTGCCCCAGGTCTTGTCGCCGTTATGGCAACCGAAAAGGCAAAGGACAAACGCTGTGCACCAATAGCCGTTCTTGTTCATGGCCTTGCTCCTTGGGCTGTGGCTCCTTCGAGCTTCGAATCTCCAAAGGATTCTAGTCCGAGTTCGAGCCACGCGCTCGTTCGCCAGCTCGTTCCCATCCCGAAAGTCCCGTTTCCGGCATCCTTCTCCAAGGCTGCGAAACTAAAGTCCCGTTTCCGGCATCCTTCTCCAAGGCTGCGAAACTCGAACATCGAATTATCCAACTCAAACAGTCCTCGCCTTTCCGAAGGACGCCGGAAAACTCCCATTTCGGGATGGACACTAGCTCGGAATGGCCTTCGGAAGATCGAGCCGAGCATGAGCAAGCGCGTTCCCTGGGCATGCCGCAACGGACGGGAGGGCGGGGCCTACTTCGGACATTTCCAGGGCAGCACGTAGTCGCCCGCGATCTCTAGATACTTGTCGCCGAAGTTTTTTGACGGCTCGATATAGGTGTTTTCTGGATACTCGTTCCACGTGTAGAGGCGTATCCACTGGGGATTGGCTTGCAAGGCGCTGTTGAGCTGCGTTTTGAAATACTGGCCATCCTCGCGATCGGTGTAGCGGGGATTGACTCGGTCTTCGAGAAGGCGTTCGTCGTAACCGGGCTTCGCGTTGCTCATCCAGATCTTTGGCGCCGGCGTATCTGCGAGCAAGGCGTAGTATCGCAGGGTCTTCCCGATGTCGACATCGTCGCCAATGGCGCCGTCGAAGACGTCGAAGTATTCGGGCTTGGAGCAATCTGCGAGCATGGTCACTTCGATGCTGTTGGCCGCCATTGTTTCGCGAACGTTCTGCCATGTCTCCACAGGCACGGTGCACGTGACCCAGGGCATCACAACGGGCTTGCCATCCACTTTCATGGCGCCTGGGTGTTCTCCGTAAGTCGTGGCGTAGTATTCGATCCAGCGGACGAGCTCATCCTCGACGAGGGCCATGTTTTCATTTTGTGCTTCTATGATGCTGTTGGTTTCCAAAAACATCCCGATGAAAAAGTCGTTTTGCTCCGCGACGTCGAGGACAACGGACAAGTTGGTATCGGTTTTGGATCCTGGTCCCCACCAAGAGGAAAGAAACCCATCAATGCCGGCGCTCCTCGCCTGCGTCATTTGGCGTTCCACAGCCACCGGATCCCCAGAATCGTAGGGAATCTCTGGCTGGTCTCTCAAGTCGTCGCTCTCCCAGCTCTTGAGGTTGTACCAGGGATAGTAGAGCGCGAAGGCCATGCGCCGCACGGGCGCGATGGGAGCGGTCCAAGGTGAAATGCCTTTTAAGGACGAGAGATCCACCTGCAACTGCGCACCCTGCTCCTGCGTCACCTCTTGGAGGAGTTGCGCCTGGCCTTCGATGATGGCGGAGATGCGCACCGTGCTGGTGCCAATGGCCCCTTTCTTAAGTTCCAGGGAGAGGGGAACATCGATGGCCGCGGGTCTGAAAGCGTAATCCGCGGTCACAGCGATGGTGCTGCCGTTCTTGGCGCTTTCCGAGGGCTGATTCGTTGTGATGCCATCGTATTCCGCAAGGGCCTTGGTGGCCTCTCCAGAGATGGACATTGTCCGAACCTTGATAATGTGAATGGGATCGAGAAACGCGAGGCGCGACCAGTCCGAGGATGTGGCGTATTCGAAGCGCAAACGATAGTAGGGAACCATGGGGTATCCCTCGAGCGAGTCGAGCTCCTGGCAATCTTCCAGCAGCGTTTCCGTGAGATCCGGGACGCTGTCAGATCCATGAGGCTCGGGTTGTTTGGTTTGGTTGTGCGCGTCGCAGCTCAGCAGGGCGCAGGAAACGGCGAGCGGCAACAGGAGGCGCAAACAAAAAAGTCGCTTCATTGTTTTCCCTGTCTGAAGCTTTCTTACCTTTGGAGGGCAGTGAGCAGGCGAACCAGGCTTTGTGTGGCTTGGGCGTGGGTTCCGGCCGTTCGACAGCTGCAACCGTTGCTGGCATTTGGGTCATTCGCGTCGGTGTCTGCGAGCGTGTCGCTGTCCAGAGCGTCAGACCCAGTGGGGTTGTCCGTATCGCCATGGGTTTGCGTGCCGCTGCTCGTGTCTGGGGAGGTATCCTCCGTGTCGATGGTCGAGCTCGTGTCCGGGGAGGTATCCTCCGTGTCGATGGTCGAGCTCGTGTCTGTATCGCCCTCTCCTTGCCATCCGGCGATGCGCGCGAGGAGCCACCACAGGGCCTTGCCCAGCCGCAGGGCTCCGCGCTGGCCGATGTGGTCTCCGTCTTCGGAGTAACTGCCCCCGAGGTCGAGCATGTTGTCACTGTTGATGACAGGATACTGGCGAGGCGTGTCGCCATGGTCTGTCCAGCTCGTTGTTCTCTCCGCTCCTGCGTCGCTCCAGCACAGGATGTCCGCGTAGTCGAACAGCACCAGATTGGAAGACCCATTTACGTAGTCGCGGATCCTCTCGTTCTTCAGGTGCCGCTGGTAGCCGTTCTCGCCCGTATTGCCCCCGCCATCCACTGGGCCAGTGGTAAAGAACACGACGGTGTCGTAGCCCTGCGTGGCCGCGTGGTCGACGTACTCTTGCGTCGCGTCGAGATAGGTGTCGAGGGACACATGGTTCGAAGTGAGCGCGAAGTCATCGGCATCGAGGCCCCAGCGCAAGCTGCCGTCAGGGCCTCCTTCTGAAGAGCCGGCCCAGCTCACCTGATAGACCGGATCCACGCCGCCTCCAGGAGCGTTCTGCCAGGTCATGTCCCAACACCACCCAAACCCCATGGCCGCAATCGGCAGCCCTTGAGCGTGGGCGTAGTCGAGGTGGGCCTTGGTGCGTTCGATCGCCGTTGCGCTCGTATACCAATCCTCCTCGCCGTAGCCGTAGCGCCAGCCGGCTGCGTGATCGACATCGCCCCACGTCGCTCGGCTCACGCGCAGATTCAAGTCCGTGGCGCCCTCGGGTGAACCGCCGTCGGCGACCGAGACAGCGAAGCGGCTGTCCTCTCCTGCGAGGAGCTCGAGGCCGAGGCGATATCCCGAGGAGTGGGACTCTCCAGGCACGTTGAGCCACATAGCCTTTACGAGCTCAATGTATTCGGTTGGGATGTCGGCATAGGCGTTCACGGCTTCGTGATCAGCCACGATGGGCGCGCCCATCAATGGGCTCGTCCCGACGAGGACGCTCAAAGCGGCCGCGAATACAGCCGAGGCTTGCATCGGTTTCATGGAGGACTCCTTTGCAAATGGATTTTTCGAGATCGTACCAGGGCAAGTGTAGCGTCAAAAGACCTAGCGACAAAGGGTCAATCCACCCCAAAGTTCCGTGCGGCACAGGGAGCTCAGTAGACCGAGTAGCTCCACGAATCTTCGACTTCCCCTGCGAGGTTCATCCACGTCAGAATCACGTCGGGCCCAGTGACTTCGCCGACCATGTACCCAAATTTCGTGACGTGCGCGATGTTTTCAACGGTCATGTCGCTGTTTTCTCCGTTGTATGGCGGTGACCAATCGTAAAGATCTGCGCCGGTCGTGCCGACGATGAACTGATGGATATCGTTCTCGAGATTCCCGTCGCCGTCATTCAAGCGCGCGTGGTCATAAAAGTGATCGTGTCCGCAAAAATACGCGCGCACACCGGCATCCTTGAGGCTCTTCCAAAAGGCATCCCGCTTTGGGGGATAGTCGTCGAGGCAATCAGCGTGATCCGCCTTAAACGCCGGTTCGTGGCCAAAAACGAAGATATGGGGAACCTCCGCCATCGCGAGTTGCTCGTCGAGCCAGTCTTGGGGTACCAGGCTCTGTTGGACGTAATGGTCTAGAGCAATGAACAGGGCATTCTTGTGGACCTTCGAATAGGTCGCTTTTGCGTGTCCGGGCGGTCCGTTCGTGGGGAGCGCCCTTTTACCCACAAACGTGTTCTGCCAAGCACCGAGGGAGTTGATGTTCAGCCCCGTGGCTTCGTGATTTCCGCGGACGGGATAGACTGAGATGCCGGCGTCCCACAGGGGTTTCATCGTATTGACCCATACGGGAAGTTGAATCTCCAGCAGCGCTATCCCAAAAACCGTATCCCCGGTGAATATGACCAAGTCCACCTCTTGTTGGAGCACGGAATCGACGACTTTGGACAGCACCGCGGTGTTGACAGGCGAAGGGGTACCGCGGCTGTCACCCATGACCGCGAACCTCCACGTATTGGGGGCTGGGCCTGAGTCCGAGTCAGTGCCGACATCATCGCTGCTGTGGTCCGAGCTCTCACCACCGTCGCTGAAGGATTCGGTGTCAGTGGGTGTTGTCCCATGAGGGTTCTGTGGGTAAGTGCCCTCTTCTGAACAAGCTGTGACCGAAAAAAAACCAAATACGATCAAAAAAAATTCTCTCCGCATCGTTCAGACTCCGTTCCACTCAAGCGATTCGATGAAGGCAGGATGTTCGCCCGGTCTTTAATAAAGGCCGCTCGCATCTCAACCCGCTGCCTATTGTGTTGGTTGCCGGATTGTCTCTTTGTTGCGAAACTCGATTTAAAAAAACATTGCTTCGAACGCTGCTCGAAGCGGAGCGTCCGGGCAATGTTGATTCCTGTCAACAACATCGATACACATTCGGACCTGGACGTGATAGGAGAAAGCGAGATCGGGAACAATGACTCGAAGCTCGAGCGCCCGCGCAAGAAGCGGGGCAACATCCCACTTTGAAGCGAGGGGTCACCATGACAAGTCAACCACAGCCCCATGGCCGCGTCTTGATCGGCAAGCCGGGCTTGGACGGGCACGATCGCGGTGCGAAGTTCGTCGCGCGCGCGCTGCGGGACGACGGCTTTGAGGTCATCTATACGGGCATCCGTCGATCCGCCGAGGAGATCGCCGCCGCGGCGGTGCAAGAAGACGTCGACGCCGTAGGGCTCAGCCTGCTCTCCGGCGCGCACAATGAGCTCTTTGCGGCGGTCCTCGAAGCGCTTCGAAACGCCAAGGCCGAGGATATCCCCGTACTCGGCGGCGGGATCATCCCCGAGGAGGACATTCCAGACCTCAAGCGTCTCGGGTTGCGCGCTGTGTTCACCCCGGGTACGCCCGTTGAAGAGATCCTCTCCGCGTTCCGGGCGGCCGTCGAGGAGCACCGCAAGGGGCGGTCCGTGTGAGCCCAGGGGCTGACACGCTGCTCGCTGGGGTTCGCGAGAAGGACCCCCGCGCGATCGGCAGGGCCATCTCCATCGTCGAGGACGGTGGCCCGCTCGCCGCGTCGATCCTCGCCGCGCTCGAGCACCCCTGCTGCGAGGCCGCGCTCGTCATCGGCGTCACAGGCCCCGGCGGCGCCGGCAAGTCGACCCTCACGCAAGCGCTGATCGCCCACTACCGCACCGAAGGACGCAGGATCGGCGTCGTCGCGGTCGATCCGTCGTCGACGCTTTCGGGCGGGGCGCTGCTCGGCGATCGCATCCGCATGATGCGCCACGCCTTGGACGAGGACGTCGTCATTCGTTCGATGGCGACCCGCGGCCGGGCGGGCGGGATCTGTGCCGCGGCAGGGGCCGCCGTGCGCGTGATGGCTTACTCGGGTTGCGAAATCGTGCTGCTCGAGACGGTGGGGGTCGGCCAAGCCGAGCTCGCCGTCGTCCACCTCGCGGATCTGACGGCCCTCGTGCTCGCCCCAGGGCTCGGCGACGATGTGCAGGCGATGAAGGCAGGTCTCATCGAGCTCGTGGACGCGATCGTCGTCAATAAAGGCGACCAGCCAGCTGCCCAGGCGCTGCTTGCCGAGATGCAGGCTGTCGCAGCCGCGACCCATCGCGCTGTTTTTTGCACGTCGGCGTCTGACGGCACGGGCGTCGCACAGCTCGCCGCCGGGCTCGGAGAGCTCGCCGATACGCTCAGGCAGAGCGACCGCATCGCCCTGCGCCGGCAAGCGGCGCGCAGCATCGAGGTCATGGATTGGGCGCTCGAGCTTCTTCGTCCCGAGCTCAAAGCAGCCGTGGCAGCGCTCGGCCCGCTCTCAGGCGAACCACAAGCGCTCGCTCGTCTGGCGATCGCTCGACTGAAAGCCACAGAGGAATGACGATGACAAAGCCGCCGTCCGTCGTGGAGTGGGAGGAGAAGATCCTCGAACCGGCACTGGCGAAGGCGCCTGAGCGCGCCGAGGAATGGCGCACGGGCTCCGGGCTCCCAGCGCAGCGCGTGGCGCTCCCCGAGCAGGTGAACGAGGCGTACCTGGCCAAGCTCGGGATGCCAGGGCAATACCCCTTCACCCGCGGTGTGCAGCCGACGATGTACCGCAGCCGCCTGTGGACAATGCGTCAGTACGCTGGCTTCTCGACGGCCCAGGAGACAAACAAGCGCTTCGCGTACTTGCTCGCGCAGGGCCAGACGGGGCTCTCCGTGGCGTTCGATCTGCCGACGCAGATCGGCTACGACTCGGACGACCCCAAGGCCCGCGGCGAGGTGGGCAAGGTCGGCGTCGCGATCGACTCGCTCGCGGATATGGAGGCGCTTCTCGCCGGCATCCCGCTTGACAAGGTCTCGACCTCGATGACCATCAACGCTCCGGCCGCAGTGCTCCTCGCCATGTACGTCGCGGTCGGCGAGCAACAGGGCGTCTCGCCGGCGAGCCTCGATGGCACGATCCAAAACGACATCCTCAAGGAGTATTTCGCGCGTGGCACCTACATCTTCCCGCCGCGGCCGAGCCTCCGGCTGACCACGGACATCTTTGCCTGGTGCAGCGCGAACACCCCAAGGTTCAACACGATCTCCGTCTCTGGCTACCACATCCGCGAGGCGGGCTCGACCGCAGCGCAGGAAGTGGCGTTCACCCTCGCCGATGCCGTGACCTATGTGCAGACCGCGCTCGACGCCGGGCTCGAGGTCGACGTCTTTGCACCGAGGCTCGCGTTCTTCTTTAACGCCTCATCGGACCTGCTCGAAGAAGTCGCGAAGTTCCGCGCCGCTCGCCGCATGTGGGCCGCCATCATGAAGGAGCGCTTCGGCGCCAAGAAGCCGCAGAGCCAGATGCTGCGCTTCCACACCCAGACCGCCGGCTATGCACTCACGGCACAGCAGGTCGACAACAACGTGGTACGCGTGGCGCTGCAAGCCCTCTCTGCGGTGCTCGGCGGCACGCAGTCGCTGCACACCAACTCCCGTGACGAAGCCCTCGCGCTACCGACCGAGGAGTCCGTACTGCTCGCGCTTCGAACTCAGCAGGTCATTGGCTACGAGTCGGGAGTGTGCAACACCGTCGACCCGCTCGCGGGCTCTTACTACGTCGAAGGACTGACGGACCGCATCGAAGCCGAGGCGCTCGCCCTGATGCAGAGGATCGAGGACTTGGGGGGCATGGTGGCGGCGATCGAGGCCGGATTCGTTCAGCGGCAGATCGAGGACGCCGCGTACGAATACCAGCGGCAGATCGAGGCCGGCAACCGAGTCATCGTGGGCGTCAACAAGTTTCAGGCACAAGAGCGCATACGCCCACCCGTGTTCCGTGTGCCAAGGGAGATCGAGCTCACCCAAGTGCAGCGTCTGCAGAAGCTCCGCGCTGGACGCGACGCCGCCAAGATCGCGGCGCGACTCGAAGCGCTCGAGGTCGCCGCGCGGGGAACGACGAACCTCATGCCGCCGATCCTCGAGGCTGTGCGCGCCTACGCCACGCTCGGCGAGATCTGCGGTGTGCTGCGCAAGGTGTTCGGTACCTATTCTGACCTGGCTTCCCGCCGCTGAAGCAAGAAGTAGGGACGCGCGCGACAAAAGGAGTGCGAAGGATGCTGGAGAAGATCGACCACATTGGCATCGCGGTGCAAAGGCTCGAGGACGCGATCCCTTTCTACGAGAAGGCGCTCGGGCTCAAGTGCGAGCGGGTCGAGGAGATCCCTGGCCAGAAGGTCCGTACGGCCTTTTTCCCAGTGGGCGAGGTGTGCTTGGAGCTGCTCGAGCCGACCACCGAGGACAGCCCGGTCGCCAAGTTCCTGAAGCAGCACGGCGAGGGAGTGCACCACGTAGCGTTCCAGAGTGATGACCTCACGGAGCAGCTCGCGCTGGCCAAGGCTGGCGGCGCCCACGCCATCAACGAGATACCGACCATCGGCGCAGGCGGCAAGCAGGTCCTGTTCCTACATCCAAAAACCTCCCACGGTGTCCTCACCGAGTTGTGCTCAGAGCTTGTGAAAGAATCTCCGACCGAGCAGTTCGAGGCGAATTTGGTGTGATCGCAAGGCGCGACGACGAGGCGTATCCGTCGATACGTCGAGGAGAAGCAACGCAGCGAACGCCCGAATTCGGCCGAAATGCGACCGAGGAG
>JALOQD010000027.1 GCA_025453525.1 Myxococcota bacterium | reverse complement strand
TGTTCGTCCGCGGGCTCGTCGAGGAGCTCTTCGACAAAAACGTGGCCCAATCCCTGCGCATCCAGTACGGAGGCAGCGTCAAGGCCGACAACGCCGCCGAGCTCATGGGTCAGCCCGATGTCGACGGCGCCCTCGTCGGTGGCGCATCCCTCGTGGCCAACTCCTTCCTAGGCATTGTAAAAGGCGCCTAGAAGCTCCCTCTTCGCTCAGGCCCCCAAGGGAATTTCAGTCTTCCAAATCTCGCCCATTGCGCCGCCACAGGAGAATGAACCCGAGCACCGACACCGTGGCCAGGCCCATGATGATCCAAAACGCGAACGGGAACTTTTGCAGGGGGATCGAGACGTTCATGGAAAAGGCGCTCACCACGAACGTCGGCACCATGATGGCGATGGTGATGATGTTGAGGTCGCGCATGAGCAGATTCAGGTTGTTGTTCACAATGGAGGCACGGGCATCCATCAGGCCGGCGAGAATGTTGGAGTAGATCTCCGCTTGCTTGTAGCACTGGGAGTTCTCGATGAGCATGTCATCCAGGAACTCGAGCTGCTCGGTGGTAAAGCCGATCTTGGCCGCGCTGTTGCGCAGCTTCTCGATGAGCGTGGTGTTGGCGTGGATGGCGTTGAGGTAGTAAACGAGGCTCTTCTCCAAGGTAAACAGGTCCAAGAGGTACTTGCTCCCACGAGAGGTACGGATCTTGTGCTCGAGAGAATCGGTCATCATCGTGATGGCCTTGAGATGCTCGAGGAAATGGAACACCGAACGGTTGACGAGACGCAGCGCCGCGTCCCTCACTCCGGTCACCTTGCTGAACAGCTTTCCGTCGAACATCGGCACGTTTTCGGCAAGGACCACAATGAGACGGTCCTTGAACAGGAACAAACCCGTGGACCCGGTCTTGAAGAAAAAGGAATCGGTCGCCGTATAGCTGCGCGGCCGCTTGAAGATGAGCGCAAGATGCTCAGGCTCGAACTCCAGACGCGACAATTCGTCCGGATCGAGGGCCGAGCCCAACGTGTGCTCGTCGACCTTCAAGGCGTCGACAAGGTAACGGCGCTCGCCTTCGTCTGGGACGACAAACACCGAAATCGCGCTGCCTTCGTCGGAATCGAGCGCCACAACTCGACCTGCTTCAATTTTGTAATGCCGCACCATGTCGCTTTACCTCGCCGTGTACCGTCCTATTTGAAACGAGGCCTAGTGTTCGCCTTCCGTCGGTCACGTCAAGTCGCAATGAGCGGAAGACCATTTCGACTCTTTAAAAAGAACGGAATAGTTTCAATCTGCCTTTTACCTAGGGTAAGCTCGTCGACGAACAAGGCAATGCGACCAAGAGCGACATAACACTCTTTCCATGAGAAGGAGCGAGGTGCGTGATGACTCTGAGCAACCGGCTCGCCTTTACACCCGAGAGCTCGTTCCCTCTGTCCGCGGAGCAGCAAGGCATTCGCAACCGCGCACAGGCTCGGATCGACGACGGCACCTATGCTGTGGAGTCCTCGGCCTGTCTTTGCGGCGATCGCGAGTCCAAGCTCATCGCCGAGCGCGATGGATATGGTTTGCGGCTGCCCACGGTCATGTGCCTGCGCTGCGGCCTCTTGCGAAGCGAGCCCCGTCTCAGCGAGCCCTCGTGGAAGCGCTTCATTGGCGAAGACCTGCCCGCCATGGCGACCGAGGCTACCGCTCCTCTCGATCGGCTGTTCGATGAGCAGGTTACCCAAGGAGCGGTGTTGGCTCGGGAGATGCCGTCCCTGCTCGCTCAGGTCAGCACCGTGTACGAGGTCGGCTGTGGCGCGGGCGGTCGGCTCATACCGCTCAAGAAGCTCGGCAAGACCGTGACCGGTTGCGACAAAGACGAGCGCTTGCTCGCCTTGGGACGCTCAAAGGGCTTGGACCTTTTGAGCGGCGGCCCAGTGGAGCTGCTCGCTCATATGAAAGAACCTGCGGACCTCATTTTCCTATCATGGATCGTGGATCGAATGCGCGATCCCATCACTGAGCTACGAGACGCCGTTCAACTCGTTAGGCCCGGCGGAATCATCCTCGTCCTCGTGCCTGGTCTGCGCCAAATCGATAGTCAGTTCCGCAGCAACATCTTGCGATTCATCGACACAGGCAAGCTGTATCACTTTAGCGAAGCGACCATGCGCTACCTCCTTTCGCGCATCGGCCTCGACGTCGTCTTGTGCGATCAAACCATCATCGCTGCGGCCCGGCGTCCGTCGAATTGGACACCCACGACGCTCATGGAAATCAGCCCCAATGCCGAAGAGCCCGCTTCCATGCTCTTGCACCTCACCGCTGCCGAGCGAGAGCACGACAAACGTCATGCGCCCACGCGACCGGCCGGCAGTCCCCTCGACGCCCTAGAGGCCGAGGGCGCCCTCCAGACCATGGCTGTCCCGCAGATCGCCATCAAGGAAGCCCCTGCGAACACGCCGATGGCCTTGGGCACGAAAGCGTCGCTACGAGTGCTCGCCTGGCCGGATTACACCTCGAGCCGGGAAATCGAAACGCACCTGCGCATCGCCGAGCCCATGTACGGCAAGGCAGACGCCTGCCTCTGCCTGCGCTACGATGCGAGCATCGACCCTCCGATGAACGTGGTTCAGGACAACCTGAAGATAGCCTTCGATCTCATCGGCCGCGAGGTGAGCCTCAACATCCTCATCATCGATGATCTCATTGCCCAGGATGCTCGCATCAAACTCGGACAGGCTCTTACCGCGGCTATTCTGGTAGATCCAACCTCAAAGGGCCATCGGGCCGACTTCATCCGCGACCTAGCCTGCCCGCTCATCACTGGCAAGAAGGACTGAGCTTGAGGACTGGTGTGTCCGTGTTATTCTTCCTCGCCCCAGACGATGGCGCGGAAGCTCTCGAGCTTGGTATTTGGCTGTCGCCAGCAGCCAGGGGCGAGACCGGCCTTGTTGCATGTGTGATCCAGGAACTGCTCTCGGTCCCATCCCCACTCCACCGGCACTTGGGGGAGCAGCAGACCTGAGCGGCCCGAGGCTGTCAGGATGAGCCCGTCGCGACCGACCACCACCTCCTCTGGAGTCGTGGGCTGCGGCGGCGTAAGCACCGATATCTCAGTGGAGAGCTCGGGTAGCTCCTCTGGCCGCACGGGGTTGAACCGCGTGTCGTAGATCGCCGCGGCCTTGCCCACCTCGGAGACGCATAGGTACAAGGGCATGCGGGCCACCACATGACCGATGCAGCCCCGCAGTTGGCCCGCCTTCTTGAGCGTGACGAAAGCCGCGCCGTCGTCTGCGAGCAGCCCGATCTTTGGCTTTTCTGGCATGTACCGCTCGCCGCGTGTCGCTGCCGCGACCGCCTTTTTGGCGATGTCCATGAGCGCTCGACGCGCCTCGAGATCAAACGGACCAAAGTCATTGCTTCGCCCCTGCTCGCGCATGTGCTCCTCCACGCTGAATGCCAGCGCTCCGTAGCCCACGACCCTCGAGGGATCGCCAGCCGTGTCTCCACTCGTGCGATAGTCGATCCGCGTCACGCGGCGACTCTTGGCGCTAAAACCTTCGAACAGGCCGATGAGGGTCTGCATGGGTCGCGAGCCGCACATGCCCCGGCGTTGCGGCGCGAGCTCGGCCCATCTTCCGAGGTCCCATTTCTCGAGACAGCGCAGCAGCTCGGTGTCGTACTGTTTGGCCTGCGCATCGGGATAGTAATGAGAAAGATCGCTCGAGACCACGAACAACACGTCCCTTTTGCGACCCAACTCCTCGAGCAAAGCCTGTCCCGCACGCCTCGTCACGTCATCATCCTGCGCTGCAACGATGATGGGCACGATGCGGACGCCAGGCAGTGCCTGCGCGATGAACGGGAGCTGAACCTCGAGGGAGTGCTCGCCGACGAACAACGTCTCGTCAATGGCAAAAAGGTCCGAGTGCTTGTCGATGAGTGTCCGCACTGCGGTTTGATCGATGGGGAGCGAACCGACCGGCGTATCATAGGCAGGCGCGCTCAAGAGCCCGAGCCGCGCGGCGGCCTTGCGGTGGGACAAGGCGAGCACCACCACCGTGCGATAAGGCCGGCCCACCACCGCTCGATAGGCCGAGCCCGCCACCGGACCCGAGTACTCATAACCCGCGTGGGGCGCGAGAATCGCCACGATGTCTCGCTTCGAAAGCTCGGGGACGACCTTTCCCGAGTCCAAATACCCCTGGACCGCGGCCGAGAGCGCACGCTCTTCCCCAGGATAGAACCCGCCCGCCACCTGAGGGGGAAAAGCGCCATCGACATGAAGCGGCGCCTTCTTTTGCGCCACGGCGTGCGCGCCAGATTTGGCTGAGGCGAGCTGAGGCTCTGTGGTCGTCATTCCTCCACCCCGTTTGTCCCCACAGGCGAGACCGAAGACAGCGAGGAAGAGCGCACAGGCCCACACGCCGCAAGGGCAGCCCGAGCTCCGCGAGCTTCGTTCATTGACAGTCACTCTCTGCGAGCCCATTGTTATTCCAGCCGTGATTGAAACACCCTCTTCCTACATTTTATGGAGAAAGACTACTTCCCCAAGCTGCAAAGATCAATCACACGAGCCCCAAAGTCTCGTTCGCCTTTTGTTCAGCACCCAAAGAAAAGGAGAAACGCCATGAGTTTTGTCCCGCGAATCGTCCTTTGCTCCCTGTTGACGCTCGCAAGCGCCTTGAGCGCGTGCAATGAATCTGCTGACCGCGAATCGACCGACTCGCAGACCATCGACTCCACGGACACTGGCACGAATACCGGCGATACCGTTACGGAGACTGGCACCGATACCGGTACGGTTACGGACACCGAAGACAATACCGCCACAGAGACCGAGACGCAGAGCGATACCGAAACCGAGGCCGACACCACGACGCCGGGGGATGGCTACTGCCGGTACAGTATCTTTTCGTACCCGGTTTGCCGCAAGTACCTCGAGAACTGGACCGAAGAGGAGAGAATCGCCGACTGCGCTGTGCCGTTCGTTTTAAAGACCGACCCCGGGGTGCTCGACGGAACGCCGTGCTCCACCGCCGAGCTGCTCGGTACATGTCAGTTCGACCAAACCAAACAACTGGGCGACAACTGCGTACACGAACAACCGACCACCCACCCGGTCAAGGACTTCTACTATACCGGCCCCGTCGATACTTATGAAAGCAGCTGCACGGGTCTTCTCAACGGTACCTGGGAGACCGAGAACACGGATCTTCCAGACTGGCGCGGGCCCATGGAAGAGGCCTTACCGGCGCTGGTCTCGGACAGCGACGTCACGGTGAGTCCCGACGACTGCTCGAACGACACCTGCATGCTCGGGCTCTACGAAGAGAAAGGTTGGTTCACGTTCACGCCGGTGGACGTCACTCCGACCATTGGGCTCATCTTCTGGCCAGGAGGAAACGTGGACGCGCGCTCCTATGCGGTCGTGACTCGGACCATCGCCGACGCGGGCGTGCTCGTGGTCCTGCCCTTGTTGCCGCCGAACATCGAAGCCCAGGCCCAGGACATCATGGACGCGAACGCGGGCATTGCCTCCTGGTACTTCGGAGGGCACTCCATGGGCGGCGCCACGGCCCAGCAGCTCGCGTTCACCAACCCGGAGATGGTAAGCGGCGGCCTCGTGCTCTTTGCCGCTCCAGGTTCGGATGCCGCGGATCTGTCCGCGGTGAACGTCGACGTGCTGGAGGTCACAGCCACCCTCGACGGCCTGAACCCGCCCACCGAATTCGAGGAAACCAAAATCTACCTGCCGCCAGACACCACCTACGTCGCCATCGAGGGCGGCAACCACGCCCAGTTTGGCCATTACGGCGAACAGAACGGCGACGACGTCCCCACCATCTCGAGAGAAGAACAGCAAGCCCAGGCCGTGGCCGCCGCGCTCGCGTTCATGGGCATCGCGCCGTAAAGCCACGCCAGGGTTCCCCTGCGAGGCTGGTAACCAAAGTCCCAAAGAACCCCTTGCGGATCACAAAAAACTTGAAAGTCCGTGCACCAAAGTACAAGTTAGCGATACTTCGAAAACCCCCTGCGAGGAGAAAAGTCATGAGCAAACTACCCCTGCTGTTCTTGGGAGGCGTCGCACTCTTCCTGGCCATTGGTTGCGCCAGCAACGCAGCGAAAAAAAGCGACTCCGTGCCCAATGAGCCAACCGAACCAATGTTCGAAGAGAGCGCCGCAGACGCGCCGGCCAATGACCCGGCCAATGACCCGGCCAATGACCCGGTCGAACCCAAGGCATCACCACCCTCGGCCGGGGCAGCGAAGGACAAACCAGCCGACAAGCCCGCTGCCATGCCGGCAGAGGCTACCGCCTCCACAGTGACCGACTGCGACAGCTTCGACGGCACCGCCGCGGAGTTGGCAGCGGACAAGGGCATGACCAAAGCGGACCTCAAGGCCGCCGGAACCTGCGCCGGCCCCAAGGGACGCTGCAATGCCAATAAATGCGCGGACCCAAACTTCCCCAACTGCTATGCCCTGAAAAACAAAAAGTTCCAGTGCGCTAGGTAGCTTTTTTTCCGCCCCCTTTTTTCAATCCTGGTGCGGCGAAAGAGACTCATTCCTTTGGGATGACAACCCTGCGCAGGGTGCTAATCTTTTACCAAGACTAAGAAATGATGGATCGTGGAAACCTGAACAGAAGGTTTGTTGCTAAAGGGCCGCGCGAAGTGTCGATTGTTTTTTTTTTTTGCAGCGGACAACGGCCGGTTCGCTGCCACGGGAGAATGCACTGTGCGGGACTGTCGCCCATCGCGTTACATGAGCCGCCGAGCCCAAGGGACGAGGATTCCCCCAAAGGCGCTCCTTCTCATCGCGGTCCCGACCCTGCTGTGGCTCTGCTCTTGCCTGACTGAGTTTTCCGTGAAAAACTCCGCGACAGACCCTGATACAGACTCTCCATTTGATACAGACACCGGACCTTCTGCCCCACTCGATCTCTGCCCACGAGATCCTGGGAAAACCAGGCCGGGCACTTGCGGTTGCGGCATCCCAGACGTCGATCAAGACAGCGACGGCCACTTGAATTGCAAAGACAAATGCCCCACGGATCCAAATAAGGACAAGGCCGGTCAGTGCGGCTGCGGCACGCCAGACGATGATGCCGACCATGATGGCACGCCCGATTGCGTCGACAACTGCGACGAAGATCCCAACAAAACCGAGCCTGGCCAGTGCGATTGCGGCAAGCCAGACAACGATGCCGACAGTGATAGCACGCCCGATTGCCTCGACGAGTGCGACGAAGACCCCAATAAAACCGAACCTGAGGAATGCGGTTGCAACGTGCCAGAGGACTTTTGCGTTGACCCCAACCTCTACGAGGCCGAGGAGTACTCCTCCAAGTCAGGATGCAGTTGGTCCGCCGCTGTGGCGGGGTACACGGGGGAGGGGTTCATGGTCTTTACCGGAAACGGCTCATGGATTGAGTGGAACAATGTTCAAATTGACTCCCCAGGAGAGTACATATTGACCTTCCGCTACGCCAATGGAGGGCTCACAGGGCGTCCATGTGCGGTCGTCGTCAATGGGGTGGACATCGGCACCTTGGAATTTGCCCAAACCTCAACTTGGAGCGACTGGCAAACCGACACCGTGACCGACACCCTGCTCGTCGGCCCCAACAGGATCCGCGTCACGGCCAACACCGCTGCCGGAGGTCCCAACCTGGACAGCCTGCACGTTTCATTGCCTTGAGGATTGTCCCCGCTTTTTTAAGGATTTTTCTAAAACTCGTTGGGCAGCTTCTCGAGCTGGGCGGCGGAAAACACCGGGCCGTCCTTGCACACATAAACGGGCCCGATGTTGCAGCGGCCGCACTTGCCTATCCCGCACTTCATGCGGTTCTCGAGAGTGGTGTAGATGCGGTCCTTGGCAAAGCCGAGCTTCTCGAGCACCGGCAGGGTGAACTTGATCATGATGGGTGGGCCGCAGACCACGGCGAAGGCGTCGCTGGCCGCGGGACTGGCCTTCTCCACGATGGACGGCACAAAGCCGACCTCTCCTTGCCAAGCTGGCCCCTGCCCGCCCGGATCCACGGTGACGTGGAGCTTCACGTCCGCGCGATTCTTCCAGTCCTCGAGCTCGCGCCTGTAGACGAGATCGGCCTCTGAGCGCGCGCCGTAGATGATGGTGACGTCGCGGAAGTCCTTGCGCAGATCGAGGACGTTCCAGATGACGCAGCGCACTGGCGCGAGTCCGATGCCGCCCGCGATGAAGACGACGTCCTTGCCCTTCATCTTGTCGAGGGGAAAGCTGTTGCCGTAAGGCCCGCGGATGCCCATGGTGTCGCCCACGTTGAGCTCGCGCATCTGTGAGGTGACCTTGCCGACCTTCTTGAAAGAGCACTCGATGTAGCCCTTGCGCGTGGGAGAGCTGGCAATGCAGAACGTGCACTCCCCTGAGCCAAACACCGAGTACTCGGCGAACTGGCCGGCGACGAAGCTGAACGACTGCGCGACCTTGGGATCCTTGAACGACAGCTTGAGCGTGCGAGTGTCCACGGTCTCATCGATGATCTCGTCGACGCGCATCAAATAGGGGGTGTATAGGCCCGTCATCTCGCACCTCCGGAAATCGGTGGGTTGGTCGGAGTGACAATGGGCGCGGCGGACGGCCGGCTCGACCGCCGAAGCTTGTCGATTTCGCGCAGAGCCTCGAGCAGGTCCATGCCGCCCGGACAGGCGCGGGCGCAGCGACCGCACCCGGTGCACAGGGTCTCTCCAAACCGCTCGGAGTAAATGTGAAACTTGTGCATGACCCGCTGGCGCAGCCGCGCGTGCTGGTCATTGCGCGGATTGTGGCCCGAGCCGTGGAGCGTGAACTTGGAGGTCTGGCAGGTGTCCCAGTTGCGCCGCCGCGTGCCCCCTTCGAGGCCTTCGGGCTCGTCGACGATATCGAAGCAGTGGCACGTCGGGCACACGGCCGCGCAGGCGCCGCAGGCATGGCAACGACTGCCGAGCTTGAAGAATGGATGCTCGAAGTTTCCGCCCAGCCAGTCCTTCACGGTGCGGGCATCCACCGCGAGGTTTTTCCTCACCTTGTCGGTCGCGGCCTTGCGGCGTTCGGCTGCCTGCGCTTCCCCTCTGGCCGCGGTAAAGCGGGTCTTGTTCTCCTCGAGCAGAGCCTCTCCCTTTTCAGACAGGGCCTCGACGAGGTAGCCGCCGTCCACCGCGGTGAGCAGGACGTCCGACCCCTTGGTGGTATCGGGTGAAAGGCCCACCGAGGTACAAAAGCACGAGCTGTCCACGCCATCGCAGGCCAGACTCACGATGGTCGTGGCCTTGCGCCGCGCGAACCACGGATCGTCGTGGTAGTCCCAATCCATGACCTTATCGAGGATGGCAAGCGCCGCCGCGTCGCAGGGACGCGCACCGAGCACCACCGTGGGCAGGGCCTTGGGCTCACTTGGCTCGAGCACCACGTCGTCCTTGGCGTTCTTCCATCGGAGCAGCGCCTCTGTGGGCGGCAAGAACGTCGCCTTGAGTGACCGCGCTGGAAGAGCGCCGCCAAGGTGGGTGAGCGAGCCGCTCTGCGCCGCGCCATACTCCATGCGCCCTGTCGCGCTCGGACGTGGAACGACCACCTTTCGGCCAGCGCGCTCGAGATCGCCGGAAAGGACGCTGAGATTCTCTTGCGTAATAAAGGCTTTGCGCATCACCGGATGAACTCCTGTGCATCGTCCAGCCGGAAAGCGCCGGTTGGAGCCGGGACGTTCGGATCGTCGCTCGGGGAATAGCCGAACCGCTCGGACACGACTTTTTGCATCTTGCGGGTAATGAGCGACAGCGGAATGCCGGCGGGACAGGCCCGCTCGCATTCGTTGCAGCCCACGCAACGGCCGGCAAGGTGCATGGCGCGCAGCATGTGCCAGGCGAAGTTGCCCCGAAGGTGGGGCGAGCTCTCGATCCACTGCGGCTCGGACTTGTCGGCCATGCACCGCGCGCAGAAGCACATGGGACACACCTCGCGGCAGACATTGCAGCGAGTGCATTCGCTAAAAACCGACTTGAAAAACGCGAAGCGCTGCGGTGCGGTCATGGCCTGCAGCTCGGCGAGCCGCGCGTCGACCTTGGGCGAACCAAATGCGGGCGCTTTGGCCTGTCCTACTTTGTGATCTGCCAGGGAGGTGTGCGCGCCATCGCAATCGCGGCAGCGGTCCGCCACCATGGCCTCGGACAGCGCCTTGCCACTGCGCGGATCGGCCAGCACCCCGCCGCAGGCCACGCTGATGACGACGACGTCTTCGCGTTTGACTTGCGCCTCGCGGATGAGTCCGGCCAGCGCCTTGGCATCGCACGCCTTGACCACCACGGCTGGCTTGCCCAGGCTCCTCACGGTGGAGCGACGAGGGGAGAGATACGACGCGAGGTTTTGCACGCAACGCGCGTCGAATACGAGTTTTTCGGCCTGCTCCGGCGAGGTGGCGAAAGACGGCCTGGTGACGGCGCCCTGCCCTTCCTCGTAGCCGATGACGACGCCGACGGTCTTGTCGGCGAGCAACTTCCTAGCCAGTTGTCGCAGCTCGTTCATGGGGTCTCCTCGAGCAGTGTTTTATAGTCGTCGAAGGGCCCTAGCGCCCTCACTCGTTCGATGGTCTCGTCGACGACATCGCCCCACTTGCGGCCCTCTGAGGCAGAGACCCACGAGAAGGTCACGCGACGTTCGTCGATGCCCATGAAGTTCATGAGCTCCTTGAACATCGCGAAGCGGCGGCGCGCGTGGTAGTTGCCTTCCGAGTAGTGGCAATCGCCTGGATGGCAACCGCTGACGATCACGCCGTCGGCGCCCCTCTCGAAGGCCTTGATGATAAACGCCGTATCGATGCGCCCGGTGCAGGGCAAGCGAACCATGCGCACGTTGGGCATCATTTGAACGCGGCTCGTGCCCGCGAGATCGGCGCCGGTGTAGGTGCACCAGTTGCACACGAACGCGGCGATGCGCGGCTCGAACCGGCCCGCGCTGGCGGGGCTCTTGTTCTCGATTGCGGTTGCGGTGCTCATAGAGTCTCCTTATTGAGCCACGTTAAAAGGCCATGATCGCCGCGTGGATCTGGGCGTCGGTAAAGCCGTCGAGCTCGAGCGACTTGCTCGGGCACGTGGCGAGACAGGTTCCGCAGCCCTGGCACACGCCCTTGTTGACGCTCGCCACCACCCGCACGAGGTTGCCAGACCGATCGCGGATGTCCTTGTGCTCCACGGCGCCGTAAGCGCACACGCGCTCGCAGTGGAAGCAGGCGCTGCATGTGGACTCATCGACCCTCGCCACCGTGGGCTCGCGCTCGAGCTGCTCGTTGGACAGGAGCCCCAGAATCTTGGAGGCCGTCGCGCTCGCCATGGCCACCGAATCCGGAATGTCTCGAGGCGATTGGCAGGCGCCGGCCACGAACACGCCCGCTGTATTGGTCTCCACAGGCCGCAGCTTGGGATGGGCCTCGTTGATGAAGCCGTGTTTGTCGTAGGAAACAGAGAGTTTCTGTGCGAGCTCCGCCATGCCAGCCTGCGGGCGCATGGCCGTGGCCAGCACCACCATGTCGGCGTCCATCTCGATGGGCTCGCCGCTCAAGGTGTCGAAACCGAGAATTTTGATGACTTCGCCGTCGCGATACAGACGGGACACCCGACCTCGCACGTAGCGGGCCCCGTCTTCCTCGATGGCGCGACGGGTGAACTCGTCGTAGCCCTTTCCCGCGGCGCGGATGTCCATGTAGAACACCGTGGCCTGTCCATGGTGCACCTTGTGCTTGTAGAGCATGGTGTGCTTGGCCACGTACATGCAGCAGATCTTGGAGCAGTACTCGATGCCCTTGCTCGGATCGCGCGAGCCAATGCACTGGAGGAACACGACGCTCGTGGGCTCCTTGCCGTCCGAGGGACGCAGGATCTTACCGGCCGTGGGGCCAGAGGCCGAGGCAAGGCGCTCGAACTGCATGCCGTCGATGACGTCCGGCACCGTGCCATAGCCATACTCGCCATATCCCTTGAGCAGCTCGCTGTCCTGGTCCTTGCCGATGTCGTAGAGGCGATAGCCCGTGGCGACCACGATGGCGCCTACGTCCTCGGTGACGAGCGTGTCCTGCTGATCGAAGTGCACCGCGCCCTTTCCGCACGCCTCGGCGCACTTGCCACACACGACCTTTGTGGACCCCTTGGCCTTGGCGCGGAAGTAGCTGCAGCGCTCGCGATCGATGACCGGGATATTCGGAACAGCCTGGGGGAACGGCACGTAGATGGCCGACCGTTTTCCCAACCCGGCGTCGAACTCGCTGGGGATCTTCTTGTTGGGACACACCGCCTGGCAGGCGCCGCAGCCGTTGCAGTTGGCCTCATCGACCGAACGCGCCTTTTTGCGGATCGTCACCTTGAAGTTGCCGATGTAGCCGTCCACTGACTCCACTTCCGAATAGGTGTAGAGCTTGATGCGCGGATGCTGGAACGCCTCGACCATGCGCGGTGTCAGGATGCACTGCGAACAGTCGAGGGTCGGAAACGTCTCGGAGAGCTGGCTCATGTGGCCGCCGATGGACGGCTCCTTTTCCACGAGCACCACCTCGCGACCGCCGTCGGCGATATCGAGCGCAGCCTGAATGCCGGCAATGCCGCCGCCGATGACGAGGGCCCGGCGCGTCACAGGGATGTGAATGGGCGACAGAGGCGCGTTGCGCTTGACCTTCTCCACGATCATCCTCGTGGCGTCGATGGCCTTCTCGGTCGCCGCGGTGCGGCTCTCGTGGATCCAGGAGCAGTGCTCGCGGACATTGGCCATCTCGCACAGGAACGGATTGAGGCCTGCGCCGGCCGTGGCGCGACGGAAGGTCTTCTCGTGCATGTGGGGCGAGCATGCCGCCACCACCACGCCGGTGAGCTTGTGCTCCGCGATGGCCTGCTTGACCATGAGCTGGCCAGGATCCGAGCACATGTACTTGTAATCGACTGAATGGATAACCCCCGGCAGCTTGCCGCACTCCTGCGCAACAGCCGCGGTGTCGACGGTGCGGGCGATGTTTTCGCCGCAATGACAAACGAATACGCCGATGCGAGACATCGCTCCTCACGCCTCCTGTGCCGTCGCCGGCACCGTAGTGATCCGCTGTATGAACGGAGCGGTCTTGACGAAATGGCGGCGCAGGCCGAGCTTTTCTGGCTCGAGCCCCAGCGCAAGGCCCACGATCTGAGTGATGTAGAGCACTGGAACGACCTCTCCCTCCTGGCCCTTGAGCATGGCCCTTTGCCTAAAGTCGAGGTTGGAGTGGCACATGGGGCACGCCACCACGATGGCGTGAGCCCCGGCCTTTTGCGCGTCACTGACAATGGACCGGCCCAGCCGAATCACCGAACCGGTGCGCGACAGGGACATGCCACCGCCGCAGCAGTCGAGCTTGCGGTCCCAATGGACGGCCTCGGCGCCGCACGCGCTCACGATACCCTCGAGGGACGTCGGCATCTCGCTGTCCTCGAACGACGCGATCTTGGGCGGCCGCACCAGCAAGCAGCCGTAGTAGCAGGCGAGCTTGAGGCCGGCGAGGGGTTGCACGACCGCGCCGCGGATGTCGGCGGTCATGCGGGACAGCACCTCGCTGATGCTGCGCACCTCGGCCGTGGCCGCAATGGGCCGCTCGAGCACCTCGGAAACCTCTTTTTGCAACGACGGATTCTCGCGGAGCTCGACGCTGGCCGTGCGCAAGCGGCTATAGCACGCGGCGCAGGGAGCCAGCACCTCGCTCATACCCTGCTCCTCTGCGAGCGCTAAGCTCCGCGCTGGAAGAGCGATGGAGAGCAGGTGATTCGTGGCATGCGCCGAAGTGGCGCCACAGCAGTTCCAGTCTTTGATCTCCTCGAGCTCTAGGCCGATAGCCGGCGCGAACAAGCGCAAGCTCTCGTTGAACTCTCGGCCGGTAGAGTGCAAAGAGCACCCAGGGAAATACCCGATCTTCATATCAAGCCTCCTCGCCGTGATCGCCGTGCGACTTTGCGAGACACGCGTCCACGATGCGGCGCACATCGGCGATGCCGTCAATGGTGCTGGGCATGAGCGCTAGCTTGCCGCGGGCCATCATGCCCGGAGCCGCGGAGACGTCTTGGAAGAGCGCGCCGCCGGACAACTTGTAGTCGGCGATGAGCCCCATCTCGTAGACCCGGCCGTGAGTGCGGATCTGCCTGATGAACGCCTTGTGGAAGGCGCGAATGGGCCGCGGCGCCTTCTTGGGATTCTTGGCGAGAGCTTTCTCGCGCAAAAAATCGATGACTCGCGCGGGGTCGCACTCGTTGGGGCAGCGGGCCGTGCAAGTCTCGCACGTCAGGCACAGCCAGATGGAGTCGCCTTCGAACAGGCGCTGCTCGTGGCCGGACGCGATGGCCCGCATGATATCGTGGGGCCGGAGGCTCATCTCCTGCGCCATGGGGCAACCGGCCGAGCACTTGCCGCACTGATAGCAGCGGGCCGCATTCTGGCCCGTTTGCTGCCGAAGCTCGCTCAACAGGCCTTGCGTGTTTTCGTTGTGGCTCATCGACCTCCTCCTAACGTTCGAGGCATAAACCTTTTAGGCTGTCTGTGAAATCTTCACCAGGCTCCACGTCAGCGTTGCGCTCCTAGGTAAAGTTGTATTATTTAGGGTTTCCCTCAGCTGCGTAGAGTCATGAAATTGTCATAAGCAGCCCCTGTCACGAGCGCTTTATGGACGCGACAAACACTATCCAACCCGCTTTGTCTTAGAAGATGAGCTTCTCATAACCGAGGGAGGCGTTCACGAGGTGCAGCTGGAGCTTTTTGGTGGAGGCGGTACCCGTCATCCAGCCTGCCTTGCCGCTTAAGACAAACGCGTCGTCGCCTCGCTCGAGATGATGCTCCTTGGTGATGAGCTTCGAGGCCACGAGCGCGGCGCCCTTGTCGTCGATGACCATTCCAAAGACACCGTTGAAGCCGCTGACGGTCCACTCTTCCCAAAGGACGACGTACTTGCGATTGCCGATGGCGACGAGCTTGGGCCGTTCAGCGTGCAGGCCCGATGCGCTCGTATAGCTCGTGAGCCACCTGAGCCGATTGGTTTGGTCCTTGCCGCTCGAATTGACGGTCAAGGTGTTTGGCAGCGTGGGATCCAACGTGCTGTCCGTGGCGTGGATGCGCACCATGGCGAGGTTCCTCGGTCCGCTGATCACGTCCGCGGTATCCGGGGTGTTTTCCGTGGAGAACAGCGCGAGATAGCCATAGGTCGGGTCACCCTCGATGCGCGCCAAATCGCCCAGTCTCGTCCGCGTCACGTTGGCGCCGAGAGGCCCCTTGATGTGAAACAGGGGATAGCTCGTGTGGTTCTTGCCCATGGCGATCTGTCGCGGGTACGCATCGCCCAGATGCAGCTCGACAAGGCCGCTGCCGTCGTACAGGAGGCGCTGGTCAAAGGAGTGGCTCACCCAGATAGACGAGACTCGCGTCACGGCGCCGGTGGTGGCGTCGAGCCTCGTCGACAATGCCTTCTGGTGACGCGTGCCGCCGAGGTTCGCGTCAGGAGCGGTATTGATGCCGTGCACGAGCGCGAGCTCATTGCCTCCCACCGCCAATCGCGAGGTCGCGGCGACCATGGGGTTGATGATGGGCTCTGCGGTCGATTTGAAATCGCGGCGGGCGATATCAAGGTCGATGTTGAACAGAACGCGGCCGGACGGATCGACCTTCACCACCCGGACGATGTTGGGTCTGTACGTATTGAGGGCCGGATAGGTCGCATTGACGACCGAGGCCTCCTCCACACCGGTCGCGTAATACCTATTGCCGGCGCTGTCGACCGCGAGCCCCATGATCCTGTCCAGCATGGGCAAGGAGGTTTGCACCTCGGTCGCCGCGTAGCTGCTTCCACTCGGTGCGATGTGGATCAAGACGGCTTTGTGAGAGGTGGTCGCGTCGTAGTCCTGGGCTAGGACGTCGAGCTGCGAACCGTTTGAAGCCACGATGAGCTCGGGAGTCTTCCCATAGGAGCTGGCCCAGCTCTTCGGCCCGCTCAGGTCGCTCACATTCGCGTCAAACGGCGCAAGCGGCAGGAGCGTGCAGGTGCCTTCCGGGACGCCGCAGCCGCAGAGCCCTGGTTCAACTTTGTTGGGATCGTTTGGACAGGCGTCGGGGATGTTGCCGCAGGCATACACAATCGCGAGCTTCTTGAACGTGCCGCCGCAGGGATCGCCGAAGACGCCGTTGCCCGCGACCACCGAGCACGACGGCTTGGCCAGGCACGAAGCCTTCACCTTGTCGAGCGAGCTCGCCGCATGGCAGGAGGAGAGGGCAAAGCCGCCGGGACAGGCGCCTGTGGGCGTTCCGTAGCTCGCAAAGGAAAGACTGGCGATGGTCTGTCCCGCAGGGCACGCCAGCGATGCGGTTTGGTTCTCAGCCACTTCGACACAGTTAGACGCTCCGCCGCAAGACCCTTCTGGGACGCCGCACCCGCACTGCCCAGGGACGGTCTTGTTGGGATCGCCGGGGCACAAGTCGTCGGCGAGGAGCTCCAGCTTGTCGAGGTTCGGCCCACCGCTGCTCGTGTTGGCGAGCACGCGAATCACATTGTTGCCGGCTTTGAGTGGTTGGATGATCGAGACCGTACCCCAAGTGGTCCACGCGCTCGTGGCCGCGAACGGGACATTCCCGACGCTCGCAGCGTTGATAGAGACGGCGCACTGGCGCGATCCAGAGGCCACGGCATATCGAAAGGTCAGCTTGTAATTCCCAGCGACCGCTGCGTTCACATTGTTCCATTCGATCCATGTGCCATTGGCGCCGTAGTCCATGAAGCCCGTGCCTGTGAATCCAGCATGGTTCGTCGCGACCGAGCATCCGCTCTTCGCCGTTGCGCTCTCGGCTTGGTACACAGTCGGTTCCAAGGCTCTGTCCTCGAAATCCGCTTCGCTCTCGTTCTCCAGAAACTCATTCGTCTCACAAGCGGAGCTCCCCAATAACAGGAAGCAACTCATGATGCCTGACATGAAAATTTGCTTTTTCATGATCACTCCTTTGGTTGGTTCGGCAGGCTCGCGTTCTAAAAAGCACGCCCTTTTCTGACGCTCGTGTTCGAGTGGTGAACAAGCACCCTAAAAGGAATCGCGAGGATTAGAGTTCAAGACACATGCCAAACGAGTCGAAATGGGTCACAGTGAACCAAACGCCTTGTTGTGTCTTCACTTTTTTAAAAGGGAGCCTCAGCCAGGCCCTGTTTGAACTGTCACTTCAGCGTGACGCTCGACGGTTCCGGTGTCCTACGTGCTTGACATCTAGCGGATGGGTCGTTCTCAGCTCGGTGCCCCTGTCCACGTACATGTCGCGGATCCCTCGGCCCAAGACACGTCCAATTGAAGGCGACCGGACTCGAAGGCATCTTTGAAAACCCCTGAAAACGTAAAGGTTTCTACCCCAGAGTTGTCATAGGGTGCGCATGTGAAGGTCCAACCGGTTTGGGTACATTCATGGCGACTGCTCCAGTTTCCAACAGATCCGTCGAAGAACTCGAAAAACATTGAGAAGTCCACGGCAGACGCCTGCGGATAAAACCTGGTTTGTACGTCAAATGTCCAGTTACATCCTTGCCCATTCTCCCAGTCCCAGTTAGGCCTCGTTCCGAACACCAGGCGCATGTCCGGCGAGCCGTCGAGCCAACACTCTTCGACTTCGGGATGCTCGATGAACGCCGCCTTCAGACTGACCTGGCAGGTCTGGGTGCACCCGAGCGCCACCGAGGAGCTTCCTGACCAACACTCTCCTCCTTCGCCATAGGTGGCCTCGTACAAACGGACATTTTTTGCGTCGGCGATCGACATGCACTTAAGGTATGACTGGCAGTCTTCGGAGACGTCGAATGTGCTGACCATGTCGTCATTGGCGCTGTCGGTCTCATCCCCGACACAGGCGACAACCAGCGAGACGAAACCGAGCACCAACAACAAGATCGGGGTACGCGACATGGAACGCTCCTTTCTCGCGGCCCCAAGAGCCGCATCATTCAAAAAAAAGATTGAGATGTGCTTCGTTCAATAACGTCCGACGAAAGCCCCAACGTCGCCATTTCTAGGAAGAACCAAAAAAACTGTCAATCTTTTACTGGGGGCGCCTTGTCGCCCAATGAAAAAAATTCCTTCAAATTGACAGTTGGAACATGTACGCAAATAGATATCTTGAAACGCATGAACAGAAAGATATTTAAAAACGCGCGCCTTCAAAGGACGTGGCGCAAGGGCGAGCTTCCCTGGGGGGCGATGATCCTTGGGGCAGCGCTCCTTCACCTCTTTGCCGGGCCTGTCTTCGGTCTCGATGCCAAAAAAAAAGTCCGGCACTACGTAAAGTCTATCTACGACGAGAAAAATGGGCTGCCCCAGGCCTCGGTTCTGGCGATTGCGCAGACCCCGGACGGCTACTATTGGCTGGGCACTCAAGAGGGGCTTGCGCGTTTTGACGGGATGCGCTTCGAGATCTTCGATGCGACGAACACGCCGGCTCTCGTGCAAGACGATATCTCGGATTTGTATTTGGACCGCAGCGCAGAGCTCTGGATCTCCACCCGGGGCGGCGGGGTGGTGCGCACCAAGGGCGGCCGCTTCGAAGCGCTGACCAAACGAAACGGCCTCATCGACGACAACGTTATGGCCGTGTTCGAGGATTCCAAGGGGCGGCACTGGTTTGCCACCAACGAAGGGTGCACGGTCATGGAGCCCGGCGGCAAACTCTGGAACCTCACCACAAAGGACGGTCTGCCCAAGGGCTCTGCCAATGACGTGGTCGAAGATCGAGAAGGCCACATTTGGATCGCCACGGAAAAGGGCCTGGTGCGTTGGAAAGAAGGGGCGATGACCCTTTTCGACTCGCAGACAGAGCCCGCTCTCTCCGTGAGTGACGTCAGAACGCTCGCGCTCGATTCTGCGGGAACCCTGTGGGTCGGCACCTGGGGCGGAGGGCTCGTCCGGGTTGCGGGGGGGAAATTCGAGAAGGTGTTGTCCGACCGGCCCAAGCAGATGGTTGTGGATATTGTCGAAGATCGAGACAAGAACCTGTGGGTGGCTCTTTACGACGGGGGGATTGGACGGGTCGAAGACAGGAGGCTCGTCGCCTACGGAAAAGCCGAAGGTCTGCCCACCGAGATCGGCGCCGCTCTGTTCGAGGATCGCGAAGGGAACCTGCTCCTGGGGCTCGGTCCTGGCGGGCTCGTGGTCATGCGGGACGCCCCTTTCACCACCTACGATACGCGAGATGGTCTGCCCGACCCTTCCATTCGAACAGTCTATCAAGACCGCGCGGGCGACACATGGATCGGACTGCAGTCCGATGGCCTGGCACACCTGCGCGACGGCGTGATTTCGGTCTTTGGCCCAAGCGCGGGGATCGCGGGCGGAACCCGGTCCATTTTGGAGCGGCCCGAAGGCGGCCTGTACGTCGCCTCGCTGAAAGAGGGCGTCTACATTTTTGAGCAGGGACGCGTCACGGGCATGGTGTCCCAAGATGGCCAGGCGGTCAAAAACAGCGTGCGGGCCATGCTACGAACTTCGGACGGTTCGGTTTGGTTTGGCTCCCTGGGCCAGGGGCTTGTTCGCCAAAGAGGCGGCGAGGTCGAGATCTTCACTGCAGAGCAAGGCCTGGCCAACAACAGGGTTCTGTCTCTCGCCGAGGGGCCGGATGGGACCCTATGGATCGGTTCCTGGGCCGGCGGCTTGACCCGGTATCGAAAAGGTCGCTTCGAGATTCTCAAAGGCCCTGAGGTGCTCGAGAGCCAAGCGGCCACAGCGCTCCTGGTCGATGCCGAGGGGACTGTCTGGGTGGGCACCTACGGCTTTGGGCTGGTGTGCTACAGAGACGGGCGCTTCACCCTCATCCGCCGCTCAGAAGGGCTCGCCGACGACAGCGCGTACGTCCTGCTCGAACAGGGCGGATATCTCTGGGGCACGGGCAATCGCGGCATTTACAGAGTGCCCAAAAAGCAGCTCGTCGATTTTGTGGACGGTCGCATCAAGCGCGTCCACAGCGAGTTGTTCGACGAAAGCGACGGACTCAAATCCCGCGAGTGCAATGGAGGAGCGCAGCCAGCGGGCTGGAAGTCCCAGGACGGTCGACTGTGGTTCCCCACGGTCGCGGGCCTCGCCGTCGTCGATCCCGACGCCATCGCCGCGAAGAAATTCGTCTCACCAGCGCTCATGACCCGGATGCTCGTCAATGAAAAAGAAGCCCCATTAAAACAAAACCTACAACTCGGTCCAGTGGTCGATAAGCTCGAGATTCACTACACCGCGCCGACGCTTACGAATCCAGAAGAGGTGACCTTTCGCTTTCGCCTCGCGGGATTTGAAACAGACTGGGTCAACGCCGGGCCAAGGCGAGAAGCGTACTACACGAACCTTTCGCCTGGCTCCTACCGGTTCGAGGTGATCCCAGTCAATGCCAATGGCCTGGCTGGAAAAGACGCCGCGACCCTGACGTTCGAAATCGTGCCTGCTTTTTGGCAGACGCTGTGGTTTCGCATCGCGTTGGTGATGGCCGCCATGGGCCTCGTCTGGGCCTTTGTGATGCTCAGGCTGCGGGCGATCAAGCAGCGCAATCTCCAGCTCGAAGCCATGGTGGTCGAGCGCACCGCCGAGCTCGTGCAGGCCCACGCTCGAATCGTCAAGCTCGAAAAAGAGTCCATCGAAAAGAAGATGGCCGGTGGGTTCGCCCACGAGATCCGCAACGCCCTCTTCAGCGCCAAGCTGCTCCTCGGGGGCGTCTTCACGACCGGCAGCGACCCCAAGGCCGAGGGCCTCCATGAAACGAACACCCATCGACTGACCGACTTGTTCAAGCTGCTCCGATCCAAGCTCGACAAGGATTCTCTCCTCGAGGCGGCCGGGATCATCAAGAAGCTCAACACAGAGGAAAAACGCGTCGAGCAGGCGCTGTCGCGAACCTTGGTTTCTGTGGAGCGCAGCCTCGGCGTCACCCAGCTCATCTTGGAATACTCCGAGATCGCCAACAAGAAGCCCAGGACTGAACCCGTGCCGCTCCACGCAGCGATGGCGAAGATCCTCGAAGAGCGCCGCGCGCGCATCGAAGAGCTGGGCATCGAGGTCGAGCTGAACGTGCCGGAGCACAGCGCGGTGCTATGCGACGAAGCCCATCTGGTCAAAATCTTCGGGCAGTTGATATCGAATGCCATAGACACCTTGGAAAAGGTGGAGCCGAGCCAGAGAAAGAGGCGCATAGAAATTCGCGAGGTGCAGGCTTCGGATCAGCGGATCGTGGAAGTGAGCGATACGGGCGAGGGCATGACCGAGAAGGAGCAACAGCGGATCTTCGAGCCATTCTACACCACCAGGCCCAATATCGGCACTGGCCTCGGACTCGGCATGGCGGCCAAGTATTTGTCGCTGTATCAAGGCCACATAGAGGTGAGCAGCGAGCTGGGAGTGGGTTCCCACTTCAGCGTGATCTTTCCCCAAACGAACGACCCGACCCCATCCCACGGCATCGCAAGAGAGACGACGAAATAGCCCATTGCCCAGACGAGGAGCCTTCTTCTCACACGGTCTTGCGGCCGAAGAAGCGGGCGATGTCGTCGAGGATGGTGTAGACGACGGGAACGACGACGAGGGTGAGCAGGGTCGAGGCGATGAGACCTCCGATGACGCAGACGGCCATGGGGGCGCGCATCTCCGAGGCGTAGCCTCTCGACAAAGCCACGGGCATCATGCCGAACACCATGGCAAGGGTGGTCATGAGGATGGGGCGCAGCCGCGTGGGGCCGGCCTTGAGCAGGGCCTCGTTTCGCTCGAGCCCGTCGCGCCGACGCAGGGTATTTGTGTAGTCGATGAGTAGAATCGCGTTCTTGGTCACTAGGCCCATGAGCATGATGATGCCGATCATCGACATGATGCTGAGCGTTTGTTTCGCGATGAGCAGGCCTCCGAGCGCTCCCACGAGCGAGAGCGGCAGGGAAACCATGATCGTAAACGGGTGGATGAAGCTCTCGAACTGGCTGGCGAGCACCATGTAGACGATGATAATCGCCAAGATCAGTGAAAAGATCATGTTTCGAAACGACTCGCCCATGATGCGGGCCTGACCGTCGAATTCGGTCGTCACCTCCGAAGGAACAGCGGTCGCGGCGATCTTGCTGATGTCTTCGATGGCAGTGCCGAGCGGATAGCCCTGGACGAGGTTGGCGAGCACTGTCACGAGACGCTGTCGCGACTTGCGATCGATCTGGGTCGGACCTGTGCCAGGCTCGACGCTGGCGAAGTTGGACAGGGGCACGAGGGCGCCGAACACGGAGCGGACCTTGATTTCGCCTATCTGCTGAACCTCTTGCCGGCCCCGGGGATCGAGGCGCACCACGATGTCGTAGTCCTCGCCTTTCTCGCGGTACTTGCCGGCATCGACGCCGCCGATGAGCGTGCGCACTGCCTGGCCTGCCTGCATGGTGGTCACGCCGAGGCCTGCCGCCTTTTCTCGATCGAGCTTGACCCGCACCTCGGGCTTGCCTGCCTCGAAGGTCGTGTCCACGTCGACGAACTTTCCCGTGCGCTTCATCTCTGCGGCGATCTTGTGAGCCACGCGCTCGAGCTGCTCGATGTCGCCTCCCTGCACGTTGTATTGGACGATCGCCGAGCGCATGGCCGAGCCACTGGCGGCCATCCAGTTGACCTCCTCGACCGCGATATTGGCCTCTTTGAACGTCGCGAACTCCCGACGCATCCTGGCCATGAAGGCAGCCTGGGACACCGTGCGCACGTCCTTGTGCACCATCTTCACGTAGACAGTGGCGAGGTTCTGTTTTTGCTGGCTGTCCGAACCGATGCTCATCACTGTGCTGGTCACGAGGTCGCGGTGGGCGCGGACCTTTTGCGCGATCCCCTCGGCCACGCGCTCGGTCTCTTCGAGGGTCGTGCCCGTGGGCATCTTGACCATCACGTTGAGCTCGCCACGGTCGAACGACGTCATAAACTCGACGCCGATCACTTTCACGAGGGGTATAGAGGACGAGAAGGCCAGGACAGCGATCACCGAGACGATCAACCTATGGCGCAGAGCCCAGGCGATGGTGCCGCGATAGCGAGCATCGATGAACCCGAGAACCGCCTCGATGCCTCGATAAAAGAAGTTCGTGCCCACTTGCTTCATGAGCCGCGCCGACAGCATGGGCGTGAGGGTGAACGACACGAACAGGGAGATGAGCACCGCCACGGTCACGGTGATGCCGAACTGATAGAAAAAACGGCCGATGATGCCCTGCATGAAGGCCACGGGCACGAACACCGCGACGATGGACAGCGTGGTGGCCAGCACCGCCAGACCGATCTCTGCGGAACCCACCTTGGCCGCCTCCCAGGGAGACAGGCCCTCCTCCATGTGCCTGTAGATATTCTCGATGACCACAATCGCATCGTCGATCAAAATGCCAATCGAGAGCGACAACGCGAGAAGCGTCATGGTGTTGAACGTAAACCCCAGAGCGTTGATGAAGATGAACGTGCCGATCACCGACGTGGGTAGGGCCAGAGCCGCGATGAACGTCGTGCGAAGATTGCGCAGGAACAAAAACACGATGAGCACCGCGAGCACGCCGCCGATCACGAGGTCGAGCTCCACATGCTCCACCAGCGTCTTGGTGAAGGTGGTCGAGTCGACGGCCACGAACACGCTCCATCCCTTGGGAAAGCCCTCGGTCAGCTCGGCGAGGCGCTCCTTCACTTTGTCACCCACGGCCACGGTGTTGGTGCCCGACTGCTTGCGCACGACGAGGGTGACTGCCGCGTTGCCGGACAGAAGGGCCGACGAGCGCCGCTCCTCGAAGCCATCCTCGATACGCGCGACATCCTTGACGCGCACTCCCTGTCCATTCACCTCTCGAACCAAGAGCTCGCCGATTTCGTCGATGGACTTGAGCTCGCCGTCCACCTGCACAGTGAACTCCGTGCTCTTGGACGTCAGCCGACCGCCGGGCAGCTTGAGGTTACTCGCCGCGAGCGCATTCACGACATCGGTCACGGACAGGCCTTGCGCTTCCAGCCGCTCGCGATCAATCCAGACTTTGATCTCTCGCTCGCGACCGCCGACGACATCCACCGCGCCCACTCCAGGGATGGTCTGGATCCTCTCCTTGACGCGCTTCTTGGCGAACTGCGTGACCTCGGCCACGCTGCCAGGGCCGCTCACGGCCAGGGTGAGCACCGGTGCGGCGCCGAAGTCGAGCTTCTCCACCTTGGGGCTCTCGATGTCTCGCGGAAGCTGGCTGGAGATGCGGGACAAGCGATCGCGCACATCCTGCACCGCCTGATCTGCCTTGACCTCGAGCTCGAACTCGATGAGCACCTGAGAGACGTTCTCCACCGACACCGAGCGCAGGCTGCGCACGCCGCTGATGGTGCTGACCGCCTCCTCGATCTTTTCAGAGACTTCTTTTTCGACTGTCTCAGGCGACGCGCCAGGGTAGATGGTCGTCACCGCGCAGAAGGGAAACTCCACGTTGGGCATCATGTCGATGCCGATGCGCGGGTAGGATACGATGCCGAACACCACGATGGCGCCGAGCACCATGGTGGTAAACACCGGTCGCTTGATCGAGACATCAGAAAGGAGCATTTTAGATCTTCCTGGCCGTGGCCCTGACGCCGTCAGCGACGTCCGAGCCCGTGGTGGTGATGAGCCTCTGCCCTGCGGCGAGGCCAGAGCGCACGAGCACTCGATCTCCAGACGAGTCGCCCAGGGTGACGTCCACTCTTTTCACGAGCTCTTTCTCGAGGAGAAACACGTAGGGCTGGTCCTTGCCATCGCGCCGCACTGCCCGCAGCGGCACGAGAACCGCGCCTTCGATGGGCGGTCGGGTGAGAGACAGGCGACAAAAAGCGCCGCCCTTGATGATGCGATCCGGGTTTTCGATGAGAACGCGGATCTCGAAGGTCTGAGACCCTGTCTGCATGCGGTCGGAAACGAACACCACCTTGCCGGTGGTCTCCACTCCGGCGCTGCCCACGAGCACTTTCGCGGTATCGCCCAAGTGCACGGCAGTCACCGCGTCCTCTGGCAAGAAGGCCTGCACCTCGAGAGACGACGTGTCCACAATGCTGATGAGCTCGGTGGGCGGCATGGAGGTGGCGAAGGTGCCCACCTGGCGGAGAACGGCGACCACTGTGGCGTCATAGGGCGCGCGCAACTCGGTATCGCTGAGGCCTTTTTGGGTCTGTTCGACCTGAGCCTGCGCCATGGCGAGCTGCGCGGTCGTGGCATCGACCTGGGCATTGGCGCGATCTGTCACGGCCTGGGGCGAGGCGCCTCCGTCCGAGAGCTTGATGGCGCGCTCGAGCTCGAGCTTGGCGATATCCGATGCTGCCCGAGCCGCTGCCAGCGCAGCCTGCGCCTGCTTGGCTCCAATGTGAAACCCGCGGGAATCGAAGCGCACGAGCACCTGTCCCTTTCGCACGATGTCGCCCTCGTTCACCAAAATCTTTTCTACGCGCCCGGAGATGGCGCCGGACAGAGTGCCCTCGCGAATCGGCAGCGCCTTGCCCGTGGCTTCGATGTTTGCCGTAAACGTCTCGCTCGCAAGCTCCAGCACGTCCACTGGCAAGACCTCCTCGGGTTGAACGCCATCCACGGCAGAAGCCTTGGCATCGCCCTCGAGCTTGCCACACCCCAAAGCACCCACCACGGCGAGAATCCCCACCGCGGCGACGAGGCGCCGCGATGTTCGACGGATAGCCTTTGCGATGACGAAAACGGACCCCACAGAAATCTCTAACAACACAGTATCCTCCTCGAGGCTCTTGATTTGAGCTGAAAGAACTGTTGTTTCAAGCCATCGCTTTGTCAATCCCGCTCACTCGCGGATCTAGGGCCATCGCAAGATCGGGAACGCCTATTCTCGCACCGGAGGTGCGAGGGATTATAGCCCCGGGTTTTTTAACCCGGGGTGTTCGGATCCCAGAATCAATCTGCTTTTTCTTGTTTGTCCACAAGCCCTGAAGGGGCGATGCTTCCACGCATGACTACCTGTTCGCGTAAGCAGCGCGCCCATCCGTCGCGCCTTCAACGCGGATGAAAAGTAAAAGGCAGAAACAGCGAAGCCGCGTTTCGGTGCGAGGGAAGGCAGAAACAGCGAAGCCGCGTCCACCCAACCCGGGTTAAGAAAACCCGGGGCTGCATTCCGCCGCACCTTGCGATAGCCCTCCTCGCGGATCAAAGGACTTTCGCAGCAGCTCACAATCGCTTCCGCCACGGATGACTTCGAGATAAGCTCCTCCGAAAAGTCTCGAGCCATGGTTCGGCCCTTTCGCGCCCTGGCTGAGAGGAGGAATCAGATGACCATTGCGCGGGCCATTGCAGTCCTATCCCTTTGCTTGGTCTTGGCCACTGCCTGCGGCTCGTCCCACAGCCAGGATGAATACGGGGAGGCCGGCGTGGTGACAGCCATCGCGATCACCGCGGCGATCATCCAGGCCGCTCGCGCCAATGCGCCTCCGGTCAGTCGCCCTTCCGAGTGCTGCGCCATCTGCGACAAGTGCTCGTTTCCCTGCGGGGACGCATGCGTGCCCATCGGCAACGTATGCGCAAAGCCCGCGGGCTGCGCCTGCTACGACGTCCAGCTACCTTCGGAAAACCGGCCGCCCATGAGAGAATCGCCCTGTTCGCCCCCAGGGCAAGGGGGAGACCAAGACGCCGTGGTGGCGCCCATCATCGTGGTTCAGTAAGAGGGATGGCAAGGATCCTCACATTCGCCCTGCCCACTTTCGCTCTCGTCGTGACGGGTCTAGCGAGGGCACAGAGCTTCTCCGACATGCTCCCTGTCCCTGCGGGCGTTTTTCGCATGGGACAGGACTCCATCGGCGAGCTCGACGAAAGGCCGGCTCACGAGGTGGAGGTTCGCTCATTTTTGCTCGATCGCACCGAGGTCACGAACGCAGCGTACGCCGAGTGCGTCGCGGCCAAAGCCTGTCGCAAAGCTCGCAAGGGGCTTGCAGGGGAAGGGGGCTTCGGAACGGACGCCGACTTCGGCGCGCCAAATCAACCGGTCAGCGGCATCTCATGGTCTGACGCGCGAGCCTATTGCGCCTTCCGCGGCAAGCGCCTGCCCACGGAAGCCGAATGGGAAAGAGCCGCGCGCGGTCAGGACGAACGATTGTACCCGTGGGGAAACGAGCCGCCCGATGAAACCCGCGCGGTGTTTGCCGCTCGCCACACGGCATCAGTGTGCAGCGTGCCTTTGGGCAACGGTCCCTTCGGCCATTGCGATCTGGCGGGGAACGTGTGGGAATGGCTCGACGACGACTACGACCCCCTTGCCTATTCCCGGCCTTCGGCGCGCTCGGGCCTTCCCGGGTCATGCGCCGAAATTAGAACGGCTCAAAACGAGCTCAGACAAAAGGGACCGAGGGGCTTCACAGGGACCAATCCGATACCCACGGGCTGTGACAAGAACCTGCGCGGCGGCGCCTTCAACTATTTCCTCAAAGGTCTGCGCTCGTCCAACCGGGTCCATCATCCGGCTTCGTTTCGGATGATCATGGCCGGCGTGCGCTGCGCCGCCGACGCACCCCAAGCCTTTGGGCTCACGCAAAAATAACTTCCCAGCTTGGGCAGCCGATGCATCTCGTCCCGCTGCGTTGCTCGTCCAGTGAATACCACCAGTATTCCCTCTCCTCGCGCCTTGCTGGCCGAGCGCCTCAGCCACCCAATTCTGGGAAATTATTCCTGCGTGAACCCTTTGCTGCGCGTTATCTCGCTCTCCGAGGCAGGTTCTCCAAGTAAACCGTCCCGCCGCGGTGACCTAGGTAGCGATTCTCCAGATCCTTGAAAACATCGATGAACGCCTGCTCGCTGTCGACGGTGTTGTCGTTCACCCTCGCAATGACCGCGCGGTCTTTGCCGCCCCCCTTGGCTCGCTCGAGTGCCTTGTCCGCCAGCAGGATGGTTTGCTCGAAGCTCAAGGTCTTGGGAAACCTTGGGCTGGGCGGAAACGCGACGAGCCCAATGGAGCAGGTGACGCGAATGGGCTCGCCCGAGCCGTGAAGGATGGGTCGTTGAGAGATGATCGAGAGAACCTTGTCTGCGAACGCAGGAAGAAAATCGGGTTGGGTGTTCTCGAGAACCACCAGGAATTCCTCTCCACCCCAGCGAATGACCACGTCGTCTCCACGCACGGATTGAGCGAGCGTTTGAGCCACTGCCGAGAGCACGGCGTCTCCTGTGTCGTGTCCATGTTGGTCGTTGAGCTTCTTGAAATCGTCGAGGTCGATGATCGCAAGCCCGTGCACACCCGTGACGGCATCCTGGCGGCGGTCGAGCCCCAGCGTGGACAGTTGTTTGCGAGCAGCCGCGAGCGCGGTTTGCGGCACCACCACTTCAAACAAATAGCGTCTATTGCGAAGGCCGGTGAGGGGATCTCGCAGCGCCAAATCCTCGATTTGCCGGTTGCGCATGGACAGTTCCTTGGTCTTTGCGTTGACCGCGTCCTGAAGGTCGATATTGCGCCTTCGGGCGCCTCGCAACGGCAGGAGCGCCAAAAACGCCACGGCTCCGATCGACCCGACTGCCACGAGCAAATAGAACCACCATGTTTCGTAATAAGTGGGCAACTTTCTCAAGCGGAGCTCCGCCGCGGCGCCAGCGCTTGCGGACTCTCGGCACAAAGCCTTCACTCGCAGCGTATAGTCCCCAGCATCGAGATTTGCATAGCGGGCCACGAGCGCGCCACCCGCGTCGCGCCATGTGTCGTCGTAGCCGTCCAGATGGTGCTCAAAACGCAGCCGCTCTGGCTCGAGGAAAGTCGCGGCCGAGTAGCGCAGCTCCACGGATTTCGCACGCGGCGGCACAATCAAGGGGTCTGTGATCGGAACCCGAACGCCATCCACGCGCACTTCTTCGATTCTCGCTTGCGGCGCTGCCAGTGCGAGCACGGCGCGGCTCGCATCGACGACCGAAACCCCCTTGGTCGTCGCGAACCACAGCCGGCGATCCGAAGTGCGCAACACCGCATTGGGGTATCCGCCGACGCTCTCCCTCGTCCTGAGCCCATCTGCAACACTGTAGGACCGAGGCGTGACTCGGGTGGTGGTTCCCGACAGGATATCCTCGACGCTTCGTTTGCCAAAGCTATAGATCCCCACCGGAGAGGTCACCCATAACCGCCCCACTGCATCTTCCGTAATCGAGAACACCGTTTCGTCGAGGAGACCTTCCTCTGTGGACAGCGACCGCGTGATATCGCGATCGAGAACCACGATGCCTCGAGACTCTGTGCCCAGCCACAGCCGCCGCCCGTCCGTGACAATCGCGTGCAGGGCATCTGTGGGTAGCTTGCGGCCGCGGTCGGTCGTGGATATTCCGCCATCGCGCATGACCGCCAGACCACTGGCAGTGCCGATCCACAAGTCGCCTTGCCCATCGAGCGCCAGGCATTTGACGTCGTCCGATGGCATCCCGTCTTCGACCCCGAAGCGCTTGATGCCCTCCTTGCTCACCTGAGCCAACCCTGTATCGAGTCCGATCCACAACACCGCGTCCGGTCCCTCCAACATGGCCGAGACGCGAGCCCTGGAAGCCAGACCGTCGAAAGGCGCGAACGACGTTTGGCCTTTTTCGAGCACGAGCAAGCCAGCGCCCGCGGTGCCGGCCAGAATTCGACCGTCGCTGTGCTCGAGCAAGGAAATGATTTGTGCATTGGCTCGAGCTGCGTAGCGAGTCACTCCAGTGTCGTCGACGCGAATCAGCCCGCCAGATTGGGTGCCCATCCACAGGGCTCCGTCCTTGGACTCCAAAAGCGACAAAACGAGCCCCTCGGCAAGAGCATCGGACGCTCCGCCATAGGTAGAAAACGGCCCCTGCCGAAACATCTCCAACCCGCCGCCCAGGGTGCCGACCCACACATTGCCGTCCCGATCTTGAAAGATGCTCCCCACTCGATCGCTTCCCAAGCCATCTCGAGTGGTGTACCAGCTCACAGCACTGTGTTCGACGAGGGCCAAACCAGCGCCGTCGGTGCCCACCCAGAGAAGCCCGTCTCGATCTTCGCGCACAGAGAGCACGGCGAGCTCGACCCCGGCTTTGAGGACGATAGGCTCGAACACGCCATCGACAAACCTCGCCAGGCCCTTGTCCGTGCCCACGTAAACGGTTCCGCTGCGCCCGAGGTGCAGAGAGAGAATCACATTGCCCGGCAGACCCTCGCCAGTGGTGTGCACTGCAAACTGATTTCCGGTTCGCACAGCGAGCCCACTGCCATCGGTCCCGACCCACAGCCGATCGCTGCTGTCCGCGATGATCGCGGTGAGCCGATTGCTCGGCAGCCCGTCCGTCTGTCCGAGCCGCTCGAACCTGTCGTGGCGAAGCGCATACAGCCCAGCGCTTTCGGTGGTCACCCAGACCGTGCTGCGAGCGTCGACGCGAATGTCTTGGACGTCTAGGTTGAGCAGCCCGTTCTTTTCGCCGAACACTTCGAGCTGTCCGTCCTCTCGAACCACCCCCAGTCCCTGTCCTTTGATGCCGAACCAGATGGCTTTGCCATCGCTTTGAACACCGGCGATGAAATCGGCCTCGAGCTTTTGCTGCGACCCCTGGTCAAATACGGTGAAGCGATTGCCGTCAAAGCGGGCCAGCCCCTCTCGAGTCGCAATCCAAAGATAGCCCTGACTGTCTTGGACCAGTGTGGTGACAGAGGTGCTGGGCAACCCCTCTTCCAGGCTCCAGTGACGATGGACGAATTGCGCAATGCGAGTGGGCAGCTCGGAAGCAGCCATTGCGGCGGTCGCTTCCATGAGCCCGACGATTCCCACGAATAATGCGACACATAAACGATTTGTCATGGCGCCAAATACGATAGCACCACGACAGAAGGAAGCCAAAATGCCGCACTTGGAAAAAGGCGTTGGGTCCGAGAGGGCGAGCCGCTCGCTGCGACTTTCCCTTTAAAAAAACATTTTTCGTTTTGACAATTTTTCAATCCAAGAAACGTTTTTATTGCAACCCAAGGCAACTATTCCTTAAGAGGAGGAAAAAATGGGAAACTCACTTTTCCGGCTCGCGGTGATCGACATTGCCGTTCTCGCGGTCAGTCTCGTCGGTTGTAAGGGCAATTCACCCAATGATTTCCGCACCGAAGGTGACACTGACACGACTTCCACGGACACCGAGACAAGGTCGGGTACCGACACAGGCACCAACACAGGCACCGAGACAGGCACTCAAACGGAGACCGGTACAGGCACCCAAACCGAAATCGACACCACGGGCTGCGGCAACGGGGTCATCGACCCAGGTCTCGAGGAGGCGTGCGACGACGGAAACTCCCTGCCTGGGGACGGCTGCTCGGCTTTGTGCGACGAGGTGGAGAACGGCTTCGCCTGCTCGACGCCTGGGCAGGAATGCATCTCCACCGTGGTGTGCGGGGACGGCAAGATCACCGGTCAAGAGGGCTGCGACGACGCCAATGAGAAGTCCCTCGACGGGTGCTCCGAAACGTGCGCGGTCGAAAACGGTTGGAGCTGTCCCATCCCCGGTCAGCGCTGCGTCGCCGCGGAGTGTGGCGACAGCCTCATCGCCGGCAAGGAGGAGTGCGACGACGGGAATGCCGAGCCGCTGGATGGCTGCTCCGACTCGTGCAAGCTGGAGCAGGGCTGGGCCTGCGCCGATGTCGGCCAACCGTGCCATGCGACCGTGTGCAACGACGGGGTCAAAGAGGGCTTCGAGGCCTGCGACGACGCCAACAATGTCGTGGGCGACGGCTGCACGCCGTTCTGCCAGGTCGAGCCCTCGTGCGACAACGGGCCGTGCTCTTCGAGCTGCGGCGACGGCATGATCCTACCGGGCGACGCGGAAGAGTGCGACGACGGCAACACCAAGAGCGGCGACGGCTGCGATTCGACCTGCCATACCGAGCCTGGCTATGACTGCGATATGGTTGCCATGGCATTGCCCGACGTTCTCGAGGTGCCGGTGACGTTCCGCGATTTCGTCTCCCTGCCCACAGGCGGCTCGACGCGCCACCCGGATTTCGAGCGTTTCAGCGGTTCCCAGGCGACTCCTGGTCTCGTGGCACTGGACTTGGATGAAAATGGGAAGCCCGACTATACGGGTATTTGCGAAGTGGGCGTGCCTGTCGGCCCCCCCTGTCCCTACGGGGCCCAAACCACCAGCGCCGAAAACTTTGCAATGTGGTACAGCGATGTCCCGGGAACCACCCCCATCAAAGTCGAAAAACTCTCCCTGGCCAAACAAGGCGCCACCAACACCTACTTTCTCGCCACAGAAGCCTTCTATCCCTGGGACAATGACGGTTGGGTAGCGCAGGAGAAGGAGCTGGCGGTCCACGCTTACAACGATGCCATAGACCACAACTTCGGCTTCACGAGCGAGGTGCGCTACTGGTTCGAGTACGCTGGCGACGAATCGCTCACCTTCTCGGGCGACGATGACGTCTGGGTGTTCATCGCCGGCAAGCTGGCCCTCGATCTCGGCGGTTTGCATCCCCAGCGCAGCGCCTCCTTCGTGCTCGACGCGGCCAAGGCCACGGAGCTCGGCCTCGAGGTCGGCCTCATCTACGAAGCGGCGCTCTTCCACGCCGAACGCCACACAGATGCCTCCAACTTCAACCTGACCCTGGGCGGGTTTGCGAGCGAGCACAGCGAATGCGCCACCCTGTGCGGAGACGGGATCGTGGCAGGCGACGAGGTCTGCGACGACGGCGTCAACGACGGAAAGTACGGCCATTGTCTGCCAGGCTGCACGGGTCGTGGCCCCCATTGCGGAGATGGGACGGTTCAACCCGAGGGCGGCGAAGCCTGCGACGAAGGCATCAACCTGACGGTTTGGAGCCCAACAGGAGCACCGGAGTGCGCCCCTGGATGCGTGTTTGGCTCCTATTGCGGCGACGGCGCCATCGACGGCCTATTCGGCGAAGAATGCGACGAGAGCATCCCGACAGCCGCGTGCACGCAAGACTGCAGTCTCGGTGAACGCTGCGGCGATGGCAAGGTCCAACAAGGCGAGGAGTGCGACGACGGCAACACCGTCTCTGGAGACGGCTGCGACTCCACATGCCAGTATGAAGTGCCCATCTAAAGGGATTTTCGAGCAGCTTGGCCCTCCACAAGGATGCAGATTCTGGGTGGTCGCAGCGTTCATGATCGCCTGGGGAGCCGCTGTCGCGCTCTCGAGCGTTCTGTGCTGCCAGAATGCAACGGTCAACGGCTACTTCTTCTTCGATTCAGACAACAAGGGCTGCGGCAACGGCGTGATCGAGATCGGTCTCGGGGAATCCTGCGACGACGGCAATGCGCTCTCCGCAGACGGCTGTTCCGGCTCTTGCGCGTTGGAATCGGGCTGGGCCTGCGGCGATGGGGGACAAGCGTGCCACAAAACAAACTGCAACGACGGCGTCCAGGAAGGCGACGAGCCCTGTGACGACGGCAACAACGTCGTCGGCGATGGATGCTCTCCGTTCTGCGAGGCCGAGCCTCTCTGCGACAACGTCGGACCGTGCACCTCCCGCTGTGGCGACGGCATGATGATCCCCGGAGGAGGGGAGGAGTGCGACGACGGCAATACCAGGAGCGGCGACGGCTGTTCGGCCATTTGCGAGATCGAAGCGGGTTTCTCCTGCGACATCGTCACCGCAGAGCTGCCCGCGGTGCTCGAGGTGCCCATCACCTATCGCGACTTCATCTCGTTTCCCAATCTCCAAGAAGGCGGGGTCCGGCATCCGGATTTCCAAATGGACGTCGGTGATGAAAGAAAGCGTGCACAAACTGGGCTCGTCCTCCCTGAGCTCGACACCGATGGCAAGCCCGAGTGGTCTGGGGTCTGCTCGATAGAGAATCCAGAATCCTGTGACGAAGCTCCAGAGACACCCATCACCTCCACGAAGGAGGCCTTTTCACAGTGGTACCGAGACGCGCCTGGCGTCAACATCACCAAGGTATCGACCCTATCGCTCGCCCGACAAACAGAAGACAAATACTACGTCTTGGTTCAGCCGTTCTTCCCCTGGGACAACGACGGATGGGTCTCTGCCGGGGACGAGATCACGACCTTGGGTCACAACTACGGCTTCACCAGCGAGCTGCGCACCTGGTTCGAGTTCAAGGGCAGCGAGTCCCTGACCTTCACCGGCGACGACGACATCTGGGTGTTCGTCAACAAACGGCTCGTCATCGATATGGGAGGCCTCCACAGACCAACCACCCAGTTCTTCATCCTCTCCGAAGCCACGGCCGGCGCGCTCGAACTGATCCAAGGGCACACCTACGAGATCGTTATCTTCCAAGCCGAAAGACAAACTGCCGGGTCCAGCCTCGCGCTCACACTCAAAGGCTTTGTCCGCAGCCACAGCACCTGCGCCACGAAATGCGGTGACAAGATCCTCGCCGGAGAAGAGGAATGCGACGACGGCAATACCGCCTCAGGGGATGGGTGTGACTCCGCGTGTCAGGACGAATCCTAGTCATAAACGGCGCCCCAACAGGAAACCGCGCCGCACCTGCACAGTCGGGCTATTTCGGGATGCCGGCCGAAGACCCCTGGCGGCTGTAGTGCACACCCCTCGAGTCGAGCTCGGAGAGGAGGCGTTCCACGGCGCCGTCGAAGCGAGCCACGGTCTCCGGGGGATTGACCCCTGGCTCGAGCTTCAACGATCCGTCGAGCATCATTCGAGCCAGAATCGCGGCTGGGAAGCCCGTGGTCCGCGCCATGGAGGTTTCCTTGCGTGTCCTGTCGCTACGATCGGCGACGTTCCACACAACCCGCGAGTAGTTGGGCTCCTTGCCGCCGATGACAGTGACCCGCATCACCGTGAACTCGTCTGAGTCATCGTCCAACCGCCATGGCTCTTCGAGCAGCTTGAGCGTGAGATCTCGTGGGCAAACGAGCTCGCCGCCCGGCATCTCGACGCTTTCCTTGGAGAGGAACCCCGCGTCGCGCAGCAGCCGGATCTTGTCCGCGTGGCCGGGCCAGCGCAGGGTTTTCTCCTCCATGGACGGGCAGTCGAGAGTATCGATGAGGGAGCGCAAACCGTCGGTGTGAAAGGCCTCGAGCGTGCCGATGCCTGGGAAGTCCACATGCTCGATGCCCGAGAGCGCCGGCCGCATGGTGATGTGTCCGCCAACCCTCATGCGAGCCGGACGAACGTATTCTTCGACGACATCCGCTGGCGAGAACGGCGCCGCGTACTCCCACGGTTGGGTGCGAACGTTGGGCAAGCCGCCCACCAAGATGCTCAGGTGTCGCACGACGCCGATTTGCTTGGCTGCATGGGTCGCAAGCATGCTGCTCATGCCTGGGGCGATCCCTATGTCGTAGAGGACCGGGACGCCGCGCTCCCTGGCCTTGCTGTCGAGCTCCCGGGGATCCTCGGGCATGAACGAAATGTCGACATACGGCTTGCCTGCGTCGATGACCGCTTCCATGGTCGAAAGCCCCATGGCGCCGGGCAACGCGCCCACGACCAAGTCGGCGTCGGAAGAGAGCTGGGCGACCACACCAGGGTTCGAAAGATCCGCGACGACCGTGGCGCAACCGACCCGCCGCGACACCCGCTCGAGGGATTGGGTGGATCTGTCGATCACCGTGACCTTCAGGTTTGCGTCTTCGTTCAGGTCGCGAGCGATGACCCATCCCACGCGTCCAGAACCCAATACGGCTACTTTCATGTCCTTTGCTCCTTGCCAACTATCGACTTACGCAAATCTTGCTTCAACCTGGTTAGGATTCAAGCGCTGTTTCTCTCTCGTACCACTTCTGTGTGTTGCGTTAAGGCAAAAACGAGCAAATTCTATTAATTGCGATGACGACGCACCAGACACCAGCCGCCGCACGCTTTGGGAGGCGGCTAGAGAGCTCCCTCCTAAAACCTCATCGCTCAATCATAGACCCTGACGAGCGTTGGCGTGCGGGGGTTCTCCTGGCTCTCCTCATGCCGCTGACCTTCGTTACGCTGGTCGGAGCGGCGGCCATGTGGCTGACCTCTCACGCGCCTCCGTGGGCACACATCGTCTCGACCGCGATGCTCCTGTGTGCCTTGGTGCTCGGCCGAACCCGTTTCGCGGCCTGGGGCGCCGCGCTCGCGGTGCTCGGCTTTGCCGAACCGACTTTTTGGATTTCTTTTGTCAAACAGTACTCCAGGCCCGAAGACGTGACCATGGGCCTGGTGTGGATGGCCGAAGCCACGGTGGTCAGCGTGCTCGTGCTCCCCGTGGTTCGCTCGATCCTTTGGAACCTCGGATTGATCGTCGCGCTCTGCGTTCTGTTCGGAACCATCCAGCCCCATCCCGAAGTCCGTCTCTTTCCGCCGCTGTCTTTCCTCGCGGTGTTCACCATGTTGGCAGGAGTTTCCTCTGTCATTTTGCACCGCAGTCGCCAGGGATTGCACGCCGAGATCAAAGTGCGAAAGCGGGCAGAGGAAGCACTCCAAAGCGCCAACGAGCAGCTCGAAGAGCGCGTGCAACGGCGCACCGAAGAGCTGCGCCGCATCAATGACGCACTCTCGGCGGTGGTCTCCTCTTCTCCAGCCGCGGTGATCATGCTCAACCTCGAGGGCGTCGTAGAGATGTGGAATCAGGCTGCGACGAACATCTTCGGCTGGACCATGACCGAAATCGTCGGCCGCCCCAACCCAATCGTTCCCATGAGCGCCGAATCGCGTCCTTCCCAACCCTTTGGCGTGGGAAAGCGGGATCTCCCGCAGCTCGGGCTCGAGCTCACGGTGCGAGCCAAGGATGGGCGCAATGTGGACATCCTCCTCTCGACCGCGCCTCTGCGAGACACAGAGAGCCGCTCCATCGGCGTGGTCGGTGTGGCCCTGGACCTGACCCAACAGCGGTCCCTCGAAGCCCAGTTCCGCCATGCCCAGAAGATGGAGGCGATCGGCCGCTTGGCGAGCGGCGTGGCGCACGACTTCAACAACCTGCTCACGGTGATCAATGGCGGCGCAGCCATGCTCTGCGACCAGTTCGCAGACGGCAGCGAGGAGAAGCTCGCGGCCTCCGAGGTGCTCGGCGCCGGCCAGCGCGCAGGAGCCCTCACCAGGCAGCTCTTGGCGTTTAGCCGCAAGCAAGCGACGCACAAGGAGAACATCGATCTCAACGAAATGGTGGAGTCGCTGTCCAAAATGATTCGTCGGCTCATCGGTCCCGACATCGAGCTCATACTGCGCCTTTCCCCTGCCCTGCGCTCTGTCGAGGCGGATCGCGGGCAACTCGAGCAGGTGCTCATGAACCTCGTGGTCAACGCGGCGGACGCCATGCCCGAAGGCGGAACGATGACCATTGCGTGCGAAAACGGCGCCTACGAAAGGGTTGCGCTCCGAGAGCGGGCAGCGCCCTCCATTCCTCGTGCGGTCGTCATCTCCGTCATCGACACTGGCATCGGCATGCTCGAGGAGATCAAGGACAAAATCTTCGAGCCCTTCTTTACGACCAAGGAGCAGGGCAAGGGCACGGGCCTCGGGCTCGCGACGGTGTTCGGCATCGTCGCCAACCACGGAGGCGCCGTGGAGGTCGAAAGCGAGCACGGCAAGGGCACGACCATGCGCTTCTACTTGCCGAGCAACGAACTGTCGACGACGCAGAAGACCCTGGAGACACTAGACAAACTGAGCGGGCACGAGACCGTTCTCGTCATCGAGGATATCACCAGCGTTCGCCTACTGACCGGACGAATGCTCGAGCGCCTCGGGTACCGGCCTCTACTCGCCAGCGGTTGGGACGAAGCGAAAACCATCTATCTCGAGAATCCCAAGCGCATTGACCTCGTGCTGAGCGACGTCGTGATGCCCGGAGTGTCTGGCCCCGAATGCGTGCGACGCCTGCGGGAAATTCGCAATGACCAGCTCGTGCTCTTCATGTCGGGTCGCGCCGAGCGCGCCGGACAGATGTTTCTCGACGACGAAGACTCGCCGCCTCTCCTGGACAAACCGTTCGACATGGCCAAACTGGCCCGAGCCCTGAGCTCCGTGCTCCCGAAGAACGTGCACCCAACGAGAAAGCCCTAATCGACCACGAGAGACCTCCCGTGAGTCACACCAAAATGTCGTTTCGCTTTGACACTGTCATGAGCCTATGACACTCCAGCGGGACATGCCATGCAACCATTTGCATTTATTAAACCTTTCGATTGGCACAAAACATGCTTCCTTTTTAGAAAGCCCTCCACGGAAGAAACCGTGGAAATGGCAGGAACGCCAACACGGAAAGGAACGGCAAGATGAAAAGTAGCACCACACGCATCCCACTCTTTTTGGTGGTCCCCCTCATGATGCTCCTCATCGTCGGATGTCCGAACGACTCCACCAGCCCGCTGCGCAACTCCGAAGATGCGAGCGACGGCGACCACCATCAGCCCGGTGATGATGACAACGGGGGAGAGGGCGATAACGGCCCTGGGTACTACCCCAAGACAGTCCACTTCCCAGGCGCCGGAACCGGTGGCGCTGGGCATCCGCTCGAGCCTGGCATCGGTCCGCAGACCGCCTCCTTGTGCAGCGGAAGCACCAAAGGCGTCGACGCTGACAAAATCATCGTCGAGCCCGTAGGTGACGTCGATATTAATGTGGAATGCTTCTACGCCGACGGAGAGCAGATTCCGGCCGCGGGAATCGAGCGACTTCTCGAAACCGTCAATGACGTCACGCGCATTCATGTGCGTCTAACCTTTGACCCGCGGTTCGTCGACAATACCTACGGCGTCAACGCCATTGGCTGGGGAGACACCAGTGCGGCTGACAAGAAGGACAAGAAGGACAAGAAGGACAAGAAGAACAAAAAGAAGAAGGGTGGACACACCTTCGGAAACCTCGTGGGCAGCGACCACGCGGAGTTTTTGTTCACGGACAAAAAAGGCCAGCCCGTGCTGCGATTCAAGCTCGACTACATTTCGGAAGATGCGAAGACCGGCGGCAATCATCCTTCTGGCTATGGCAGCGCCGGTGTGAGCGACGGCGACGGCAAATGGATCCTCGGAGACGAGTCCGCGATCCTCGGCTGGGCCACCTCCCTCGATCGAAACCTCAACGGCTGCGGCTTTGGTCAGTACACCGAGGACTCGCCAGCCACCGACGCGAATTACACGCCCAATCCGGCGACACCCGAGTGGGACTACCGCGTGGTCTACGAGCTGTGGGTCGATGCCGCTGCCTTCGGCCCGGCCGGTTTCGGCGACGTGAGCATCGAGTGGGTACATGCCTCACCGAGCAAGGTAGGCGAGAACACGCTGATCGTCACCCAAGGGGACTGCCCCAATGACGACGCCGGCGAGGGCGAAGGTGAAGGAGAGGGAGAAGGCGAGGGCGAAGGCGAGGGCGAGGGCGAAGGCGAAGGCGAGAACGATGATGACTGCAATCCGAAGTACGAGGACTGCGACACAGACATCTGGGATCACCCCATCTGAGCTGCCCTGAGGAGGAGTTGCCCATCGCAGCACCTATTTGTGAAATCTGCGCAGACATGGGTCAATCCAGCCCAATTGACATATAGAACACTTCAGCCTACCGTGGCTCCATGGCAAGAACACCGAGAGACGACTTTTCCGGCGCCTGGCATCATGTGATGCACCGGGCTTCTAAACGCAAGGCGATCTTCCGTAGCGATGCGGACTACCTGCTGTTTCTGGACGTGCTCGCGGATACCGTCGAGGCCTACCAACTCGAAGTCCACGCCTATGCGCTCATGCCCAACCACTATCATCTGCTGGTGCG
>JALOQD010000488.1 GCA_025453525.1 Myxococcota bacterium | reverse complement strand
ACCATCACCCCTTGCCCATCGCGATCCGGATCTGTGTTCCGAGCCTGGTCGACTTCTCGTGAGCAGAGGTGGTCGGTTTCTGGTGAGCGGCGCAGGAGGTGGTATTCGACTGCCAATCTCCGGTGAAAAGGCAAGATAGATACGCGAAGAAGTGGCGGTTCATGCAGTTCGAAGAGGCGAAGAAGGTGACAGTGTACGAAGGAGCTCGTTTTGACACGAGGTATCGGGCTGAGTTGAATCTCGTCAACAACAACAACCGACGCTTCGACGGAGAGAGGATGTGTCGTCTTGATATCATAGTCGGCACAGAGGAAGTGCAGCGTTTCTTCATGGAACAGTCGATGGGTCTTGGCTATGCAGAGCTGGACCGGATGCTGGAGGACACGGAAAAGAACAGGGAACCCCTGGGAAGGATGTATGTCAAGGCGAGATCCCAGTGGGAAGGGCTGCTGAGAGGCCTCGGGCTCGATATGAAGGAGGAGAGAGGAACACAGGAACACAGGAACTCGAACAGGGAACGGCTGCGTTCACAGCGTGGTTTCGTTGCCTGAGGTCCGGCGTTCCCGTGTTCGCGTTCGAATTCCAGTGTTGCCTGTTGCTAGTTGTCGGGCGACTTAGCGGGTCATTGTTTTCTAACGCTAGAGGCTCTACCCAGGTCGGCGAGAGAACCTCGAAAGCTCATCGCCAGCAGGCCAAGCGTGAAGACGTTCGGTCGGTGAATGGAGTAGCCAGTTGAATGTCGAAACAGCAGTCGCCGGACAGCACCTGCCCGCGGCGAGGGGCGCCCTCACACTCGACCGTCTCGCATCCTCGGCGCCTGAATCGGTCGAGCTGCTCGACGGCGGCGAACAGGCCTATCCGCGCATGCTCCTGGCCATCGCGCGCGCCCAAAGTAGCGTGCACCTGGAGGTGTACGCCTTCGCGCCTTTCGGCGTGGGAGTGCGCTTCGTCGAGGCACTGGGGCAGGCTGCCAAACGTGGCGTGGCGGTGCAGGTTCTCATCGATGGCTGGGGCTCGGCATGGGGTGGAGGCGCAGTCGCCGCCGCGCTGCGCGAAGCCGGCTGTGGGGTCCGCATCCACAACCGCCTGCTGGCGTTTTTCATCGGCCGTTTCGGGCGCAACCATCGCAAAATCCTGCTTGTCGACGATGAAGTGGCCTTCCTCGGCGGAATCAACATCGGCGACGAAAACCTGCCCGAGGGCAAGCGGCTCGGATGGGCTGACCTGGCGCTCGAGATCCGCGGGCCGCAATGTTTGCGCCTGGGTCAGATGATCCGGCGTGAGCCACGCTCCCCGGTCGACAGCTCGCTATCCATTCAGCTTTGCGGTCTCGGAGGAGGATGGCGCTTGCGCCGACGCTATCTCAAAGCGTTTTCAGGCGCGCGGCAACGGATCCACATCGCTCACGGCTATTTCCTACCCGATCTCGGGGTGGTTCGCGCCATCGCCGCCGCCGCTCGGCGTGGCGTTCAGGTGCGCCTGCTGCTCGCAGGACGAAGTGACGTTCCGTTTGCCCGCGCAGCCTCGAGAAGCCTCTATCGTCGATTGCTAGCAGCCGGTGTCGCCATTCACGAGTGGAGCGACTCTGTCCTGCATGCAAAGGTGGCTACCGTCGATGGGCGTCGCCTTCTCGTGGGCAGCTTCAACCTGGATCCGTTTTCGCTCGCCAACCTCGAAGCGCTGGTCGAGGTGGCTGACCCCAGGGTGATCGAGCAGGGAGAGGCCTGGATCCAGGATCATTTTGTGCGCTCTCGCCAAATGACGTCCGTGGACGCGAGCTCACGGTTGCGCAGATGGCTCCTCGATCCACTCGGTCGCATCGTCGCGCGGCTAGCGGACGCCATGAGTCGGGTTGTTGCGAGCCGGAAGCGGCGCCGAGGGGCACCGGACTTCGCCCTGGCATTGCAGTCTCCAGGCCATGCTCTGGCAGAGACCGCGGGTGCAGCGGTCACGAAACCCCGATCCGGTGGAATTTCAGCCGACTCTCCGGACGCATAGCTCTGCCACGCTCGGCGCGTCATCGAGGCGATTGGTACAAAAGTCGGCGTCGTGTCGCCGAGTCCATCCTACGACGTAGACCTTTGGTCATACGCTTCATGTTGAAAGCGGTGTAGATCATTTTGATTACACGTCCAAGCAGGCAGACTGCCATAAGCGTCTAGCATTCGGCAATTAAACCACAAATAGCCTTGGCGCGAAATCTGCATGTGTTAAGTACAATGGCACGCGTCCAGGGGCCAAGCTCACGCGCAGCGCCAGAAACGTCGAGTGAGCCACTGAGGAAGCCAGCCAATGAATGCTCTACTCGTATACCCCCGCTTCCCGGTTACCTACTGGGGGTTTCAGTATACGCTGCGCCTCATCGGCAAGCGGGCATCCTTGCCGCCGCTTGGTTTGATCACTGTCGCAGCCCTTCTGCCAGATCACTGGCACCTGCGTTTGGTGGATGTCAATCTACGGGATCTCGACGACGATGATCTTCAATGGGCCGACCTGGTGCTCACGGGCGGTCTGCTCATTCAGGTAGATTCGATCCAAGATACCATCACCCGCGCGCGCGCCTTCGAGCTCCCCGTGGCGGTGGGAGGGCCAGCGCCGACTACGAGCCCGGAGCTCTTTTGTGACGCGGACGTGGTGTTCCGTGGTGAGGCGGAAGGTCGAATCGACGACTTGGTTCATGCTTTGACCCAGCGAGCTGAAAGCCGCCGCGTCCTCGATGCCCCCGCGAGCTATCCGAACATGACGACCGTACCCGTGCCGCGGTTCGACTTGCTCGATGTGTCTGAATACGCCTCGCTCAGCGTGCAATACCCGAGAGGCTGTCCCTTCCAATG
>JALOQD010000270.1 GCA_025453525.1 Myxococcota bacterium | reverse complement strand
CAGTCCTTCTGCTCCTGCCCGGACTTCCGCAAGAACACCTTGGGCACATGCAAGCACATTCTGCGGACCGAGGACGCGGTTCGCCGCAAGTTCAGCAAGGCCATGCTCGAAGAGAAACCCATCAGAACCGGGTATTCCGTGCATCTCGTCTATGGAAAGGAGGTGGAGCTGCGCCTGTCCCTGCCGACTCGCGAAGAACCCTCCCACGCCACCGCGATTGGCGAGCTCGCCATGCGCCCCATCGACGACCCAGCGGCGCTTCTGCGCTGCATCGAGCGGCTCGAGGCCTTGGGCGCGCAGGTCACGGTGTATCCCGACGCAGAGGAGCATCTGCACAAGCTCGCCGTCCGCGATCGCATTGCAACCTTGTGCGATGACATGTTGGAAAGACCCGAGACCCACCCACTGCGCGAGACCCTCCTCAGAACGCCGCTTTTGCCCTACCAAGTGCAGGGAGTGGCGTTTTGCGCCAAGGCCGGCCGGGCGATTTTGGCCGACGAGATGGGCCTGGGCAAGACCATCCAGGGCATCGGCACAGCCGAGTTTCTCGCTCGACAGGGCGCGGTGGAGCGAGTGCTCGTCGTGTGCCCAACGTCGCTGAAGTCCCAGTGGAAGGCCGAGGTGGAGCGCTTCTGCGGGCGCGAGGCGCAACTCGTGGTGGGCAGCGCCAAAGAGAGAGTCGAGCAGTATCGCGGTGGCGCGTTCTTCACCATCTGCAACTACGAGCAAGTGCTGCGCGACATCCTGTCCATCGAAAAGGCCAGTTGGGATCTCATCGTCCTCGACGAAGGCCAGCGCATCAAAAATTGGGAGGCCAAAACCTCGCGCATCATCAAGGGCCTGCGCTCGCCGTTCGCCCTGGTGCTGTCGGGCACGCCCCTCGAGAACAACCTCGACGAGCTGTTTTCAGTGGCCGAGTTTGTGGATGACCGCAGGCTCGGTCCAGCGTTTCGCTTCTTCCACCGCCACCGCGTGGTCGACGACAAGGGCCGCGTGCTGCGCCTCAAGGACCTCTGCGCCGTGCGCCAGGCGCTCTGCCCGATTCTACTGCGCCGCGAAAGGGCCGCGGTGCTCGGGCAGCTCCCGCCGCGCACCATCGAGTACGTGCGCGTGCCGCCTTCGGAGGAACAGTTCGCGCTTCACGAAGCTTCCCTTCAAATCGTCAATATGATCGTCAGAAAAAGCTATTTCACCGAGATGGACCTGCTGCGGCTGCGCAAGGCGCTGCTCGCATGCAGGATGTCCGCCGACTCGACCTACCTCGTGGACAAGCAGCCGCCTGGCCACTCGACCAAGCTCGAGATTCTGCGAGACCTGCTCGGACGGCTTGCCGCAGAGCCTCTGCGCAAGATCGTGCTCTTCTCCGAATGGACCACCATGCTCGATCTCATCGCACCCCTGCTGGTGGAAGCCGGGATCGGCTACGTCCGCCTCGACGGCTCGGTGCCGCAGAAACAGCGAGCCGCGCTCGTGGCCCGGTTTCAAAAAGATCCGAGCTGCCGCGCTTTTATCACCACCAACGCCGGCTCCACGGGCCTCAACCTCCAAGCCGCTGACACGGTCATCAATATTGATCTGCCGTGGAACCCGGCGGTGCTCGAGCAGCGCATGGGCCGAGCCCACCGCATGGGGCAGAAACGGCCAGTGCATGTGTATGTGATGATCACGGAGCAAACTATCGAGGAGAAGCTGCTGACGACCTTGGCAGCCAAAAAAGAGTTGTCTCTCGCGGTGCTCGACATGGCCTCCGAGATCGATTCCGTCCAGCTCGATAGCGGCGGCTGCGCCTTGAAGCACAAGCTCGAAGAGCTGCTCGGCGCCGTGCCGGAAGCGCCTGTCGACGAGACCCAAAAGGCGCAGGCCGAGGCCTCGGTCGTTCTAGAAAAGAGGCGAGAGCGGGTGTCGCTCGCCGGCGGCCAGTTGTTGTCCGCCGCGTTTGCTTTTTTGTCAGAGGTGGCGCCGCGAGCCGAAACGCAAGACGAACAAAGCGCTGCCCTCGCCCACGGTCTGCGCGCCAGCCTCGATGAATGCCTGGAAAGAGACGCCGACGGCCGCGTGAAGCTCACCGTGACCCTGCCCGACCCAAGCGTGCTCGATACCCTGTCTCAGGCCGTGGCAAGGCTCCTCCGCGGCGCGGAACCTCGTTTCTCGGTGTAACGAACGCGGGACGAGCAACAAGAACCACAGGCTACGATGGACTATTCGCAGGGGGTCTTCTCACTCCTCGTGGAGCTCCGGGACGCAGTGGTTTGGTGCCCTTGCGACTGCCCAAGGCCGCTCGGCAATGCCGCGGGCGAACGAGCACGAGATCGTCGCAAAGGAACAAGCGAGGGGTATCCCCCATCTCCTCGTCGATTCACTCCACTTCCGTGGCGTTCGTCCCATGGCGCACGCCTTGGGTGAGCAGCGCGAGGATGTGACACTCATCGGTATAGCCCTCGCGCTCGCGACTCGAAGAAGATCAACGGCTCTTTGAAAAACCCACGAAGGGGCGTGTACGAGCACAAGTGGGCGACGCTCGCCCAGGTCTACATCCGCTGGAATGAAATCGAGAACGATGAATCCGACGGACTCGATAAGATCATGCAATATAGCAACGAACGGTTCGAAGGGCTGGCTGAGCGAAACGTCAAGGTCATCCCCAGAGTGTACCTGCACTGGGATGGTGGGGACATGTACTGGCCCGCTGATTTGACAGATGGGGATTACTCGTCCGAAGCGTTTCAGCAAAGGCTCATCAGACTCATCAGAAGGCTCGGAGAAGCATGGAACGATGACCCCCGTGTTGCGTTCATCGAAATGGGAATCTTTGGCAAGTGGGGAGAGCAGGAAAGTCCCTCGCCCAAGGACGTCGACGAGGATTACGGCACGACCATGGAACAGATTCTCGGTGACGAGTTCACAAGTGCCTTCCCTGACAAAATCGTCTCTGTTCGCCATATCTGGGACCAATTTCCCAATCACACGTTTGGGCAGTACTGGGACTCGTGGGGACACAACGACCAGATACACGGTCAGGGGGTTGGTATCAAAGGGGCGCTCACCTCAGAAGCGACCCACAAGACACACTACATTGGAGGGGAAGTGGCTTACAATTGGGGCTCTTTCGCCATCCAGCCTGGAGACAGCCCTGACGATACCCTCCGCGATCCGATTCACAGAGACTTCATGATCAACACCTTGAGATGGCTCCACTGCACGCAGCTGCGGTGGATTGATGACTACGACCAAGAGAACCCACAGTCGCAGGCTGGTGCCGAAGAAATCCAGCGGGCGATGGGTTACCGCTTTGTCCTGGAAGAGGTGGGATTCACCGCGCAGGTGACAGCCGGTCAGTTACGAGGCGTATCCGAAGATACGTCGAGGAGGAGAACGCAGCGAGCGTCCGCGTTCGGCCGAGGTGCGACCGAGGTTGATTCTGAGCGATCCTGTCAGTGTCTGTGAAAAACCAAGGGTCGGCGCCTTTCTACTATGATTGGCCCGTGGAGGTCTCGCTCTTGGACAGAGCCACTCACGCCCCGGTGTGGTCTGCGACCTTCAAAGATGCGGACGTGAGGTCCTGGCAGCCTGGCTCAGACTGGACCGAGCCCCAGTGGACCAGGTCTGGCGAGGCTGAGGTTGTGGATGGGTGGTCCACAGAGCCTCTGCGCTGGGCCACCCCCCCAACGACTACCCAGTTTGCCGAGACGTTTTCTGTGGCAGCTCCAGATGGAACGTACATCCTAGCGCTCAGCGTCTTGGATCCGGCGGGAATGGTGCCCAGTGTGCGATTCGCGACCAGCCAGTCCTTCAATGGCGGCAGGCATCCCATCGGACTCGTTGCAGTGGGCAGTGGACAAGGCGGCGCACTCCCCGAGAGCCTGGACTTTGATGACCCAGGATCAGACGACAGTCTGCATTACCTACCGTGAAATGTGATTAAAAAAGGGAAAAAATATGACGGTCAATTAAACGAGGTTCAAACCCGCGGGACTTGAACCGAGTTGGGGGCTCGTTGCCGAAGGTCTGGGGCGAACGTCACGAACTCGTAACAAGCCGACTAGCCAGGCAGCGCAGCCTTGAGGTATGCTCTGGCAACTCAAGGGTCCATGTGCGACGGCACCGGGCTCTAGGTAAGGAGTTCACCATCATGAAAAAGCTCACCGCTTCGGCGGACGGCATCTTTGATTTCGCATGGTCTTCCGATAGTTCCTGGTTGGCCTATAGCGAAGGGGGCAATGCGTACATTCTCAACGCAAAGTCCGGTGAAATTCGCACCGTGGGTAAGGGCGAATGCCCCGGCATCACCAAGTCACTTTCGATCGTCATCGAACGCGATAACCAAATCTGGCTCATCACCGGAAACCAAGAGCGCGTCCTCGTGTCCTCCTCGGACCTCGTAAAAGACGCTCCCAAGCGTATCCCCACCGTGAGCCACGACGGTGAATGGGTGCTGTTTGTGGTCAGCCATGTCTACGACAAACGCAGCGAGTCGCAGAACGCCTATCCCCATCGCCACTTCTACGGCCTCGTGCAAGCCGAGGGTGGCAAGCCGCGGATGATCGGCGAGCAGTTCTACGGCGGCGGCGCCGTGTTCTTCCCAGATGGGAAGTATTTCGCGCACTACGAATATGACTCAACAGGCGGACCGCAAATCCACGTCGTGGACTTGGACGGCAAGAAGAGGGTCTCCTTACCCGGTCTCCATCCCTCGATTTCGCCCGACGGCAAGCAGATCGCCGGCTGGCCCAAAGGCGGCGGGGCGTTGGTCCTTCACTCGACTCGAGGGGAATGGACGAAATCCGAGGTTGAGACTCGCATCCTCTCCTTGCCCTCGAGCGGCCAGCGTCGCACCGCAGCCAATCCTCCCATCTGGCTCGACAATCGCCTCTTGCTCGTGGACGATTCCGAAAACAGCCTCCTGCGGATCGACACTAAAAAAGATAAACCAGAGGATTTTAAGAAGGCGCCGGTGCCCTCGGCACGACGCAGGCCCACGATGGTGATCTCGCCCAGCCGCGAGTGGCTTGCCTTGGAAGTGGAGATCGAATCCGGTTTCGAGCTGCGCCTGGTGTCCCTGCTATGAGCGAGCCTCTTTCCCCGCAAGAGCCCGTGCGCCGAGCACGACCCTCGGCAACGGATTTCCGCGGCCAAAACCCGATGGAAGCGCTTTTCTCTTTTAGGCAAAGACGAACACTTTCGGAAAGTGTTAGGCTACCCGCCGTGAGAATGCAGTGCAAAGGTTTGTTGAGCAGTGCCGGAGGAGGGACTCGAACCCTCACAGGCCGAAGCCTACCGGATTTTGAGTCCGGCGCGTCTACCGATTTCACCACTCCGGCGCAAACGCGGCGGGTATGTAGCACGGCCGCAAAAGGAAGTCCAGAGCATCAACCCTGGGCGGCACATTCACAAGTCGCCTATCAAGCGAGAACCAGAAGGGCGTAAGGAGTTTTTCGATGGACAAGAGGAAAGTACTGATCATCGGTGCAGCTGGAAGGGACTTCCACAACTTCAACACTTTCTTCCGCAAAAACGCGGCGTACGAGGTCGTGGCATTCACGGCAGCGCAGATCCCGAAGATCGACGACCGCACCTACCCGGCCGTGCTCGCCGGGGAGCTCTACCCGGCCGGCATTCCCATCTTCCCGGAGCCCGAGCTCGAGAGGCTCATCGAAGGGAAAAAGGTCGACGTTTGCGTCATGGCCTACTCCGACCTGCCGTACCCCTATGTCATGCACATGGGAGCCAGGGTCAACGCCGCTGGCGCGGATTTTTGGATGCAGGGCACCAAGGACACCATGATCAAGTCCACCAAACCCCTCATCGCCATTACGGCGGTGCGCACTGGCTGTGGCAAGAGCCAGGTATCCCGGTTCGTGGCCGCTCGCCTGCGCGCCGCGGGGAAAAAGGTCGTTTCGATCCGCCATCCCATGCCCTATGGCGATCTGGCAGCCCAGGCTGTGCAGCGCATGGCGACCCTCGAGGACATCGACAACTACAAATGCACCATCGAGGAGCGCGAAGAGTATGAAATGCACGTTCAAGAGGGCGGCATCATCTACGCTGGCGTCGACTACGAGGCGATCCTGCGCCAAGCCGAAAAAGAGGCCGACATCGTCATCTGGGACGGCGGCAACAACGACTGGCCCTTCTACAAACCAGACCTGTGGATGACCGTGGCCGATCCCTTGCGCCCTGGCCACGAATCAGCCTACTACCCCGGCGAAGTCAACGTGCGCGGCTGCGACGTGGTGGTCATCGGCAAAACCAACGTGGCTTCCAAGGACGCCGTGAGCGCAGTGGAAGAAAGCTGCCGCAAGCTCAATCCCAAGGCAAAAATCGTCAGGGCCCTCTCCGTGCTCACGGTCGATCACCCCGAAGTCATCAAGGGCAAGCGCATCCTGGCCGTGGAAGACGGCCCGACCCTGACCCACGGCGAGATGACCTTCGGCGCCGCCACACAGGCAGCCCGCGAAAATGGCGCCACTGCCATCGTCGACCCGCGAAAATGGGCTGTTGGCGGCCTGGCCGAGACCTACGCAAAGTACCCCAGGATCGGTGACTTGCTGCCAGCCATGGGCTACTACCCTGAGCAGGTGGCTGACCTCGAGAACACGATCAACGCAGTGGACTGCGATGCTGTGGTCATCGGCACGCCGTTCAACATCAAGCGCCTGGTCAACATCAAGAAGCCTTCTGCCGTCGTGACCTACGCCCACCAAGACGCGGACGAGACCAACGGCATCGGCAAGCTCGTCGACGAGTTCGTCGCCAAGCATTCCTAAGGATTCTCACCCTTGGGCCATGGCCCGCGGCCGATCGTGGTTATACTAAATCCCTAGATGATTGGTCCTATCTCGAGACCGCTCGCCCCTTTTGCCCTCAAGGGCATCCATGTGCCTGTGCCGGCCACTTCTGCTCAGCGGCCAAGGATCCAGTCAGCCGATTCTGCCGAGCCCGCACAGCCATCCACCCCGGGCAATCAGGCCGACCCAGCCTCCAACTCCCTGGCCACGACCATTGCCCAGGCCGAAGTGGCGCAGGAGGGATCGAAATCCCAGGCCGAGGACTCCTCTGAAAAGCAGGAGCTCGCCAAGCTCGAGCAACGCGACGCCGAAGTGCGGGCGCATGAACAGGCCCACAAAGCCGCAGCAGGCCAATACGCCCGCGGCGGCGCATCGTTTCAGTTCGAGGTTGGGCCTGACGGGCGTCGCTATGCCGTGGGCGGCGAGGTGAGCATCGACATCGGCCAGGCCCCGACTCCAGAACAGACAGTTCTCAAAGCCCAGATCGTCCGTCGAGCCGCCCTTGCACCGGCCGAGCCTTCTGCCCAGGACCGGAGGGTAGCGGCGATGGCCACGGCCATGGAGGCCAGCGCCAAGGCCGAGATGGCGCAGGAGCAACGAGAAGAGGCGAACGAGGCGAAGTCCGCGCCAGGCGCGGGTCCAACCCCAGCCGTTCCTGAGGAGGAGGCGCCAAGAGCGCCCAAAGAGCAAGGCATTGCGGTGTCAAGGGCGCAAGGCACCGCAAGCAGCGCGTTCCAGGGCCAGGCCCCCGAGACGACCGGCTCGCGACAGCATGGCCCGAGCGGGTCCGAGATCATTTCCCAGCGGGCCGCCGCGATCGCAGGTGTCCGGGCCTATCGACCAGAGCCGAGCGACCATCGACGAGAGCCATCTACCCAGGACCGCTCCCTCGACCGCGCCATGCCCCAAGCCCGTCCCAATGCACGGGCGATAGGCAATTCCGCTTCGCTCGATATTCGTATGTAAAAAGCTCAACCGAACTCGCCGCGCAGTCGATCGTCCCATTCGTCAGCCACAGTGGCCACGGTGTCCAACAGTTCCTCGAACTCCTCGTACTGAAGGTGAGCGATAGGGCGCATGGCCCGCAAACACACCTTCTCGCTGCGCGCATCGACGGCAAACGCAGCATCGGCGGTGGACACGAAATTGAGCTCCAGCAACCGTCGATACAGAGACTCGCGGCCCGACGCTGGAACCGGCATCACCGGACACACGAAGACCAGAGCCGCGGGTTCGTCCTCGAAGATGCTCATGGTCACCTGGACCGAGCCCCGCGATACGACAGCACTGCCTTGTTCGTCGAGGGGACCGAAACGCAGGTCTTGGCCCACGGCCTTGGAAACGGTGCGGGAAAAGCGCTCCAGAAACAGATCGACCAGCGTTCGCGGGCCCATGCGTCCGGTGTCGATTGAGTCCGTGTTGCCTGACATGTCGCCCTTCCTCTTCCTCCGGCTCACTGGAAGCCGAGTATCTCTTCGCTCGCCGCGTTCACGAGATCTTCGAGCCAGTCTTCTGTGAAGACCGGCGGCGCAATCCCGCGCTGGGACAAAACGCCGCGAGTATAGGCCGTGGTGATCCGCGCGCGACGGGGCTGGTGACGAAAAAACTCCTGAACGAACCACTCTCTTTTTTGGGTATCGCGCTTGATGGCTCGCCGAGCCCCGGCGCCGCGATCAAAACCCGCTGGGATGACACCGGAAGAAAGGCCCACCACGTCGGCGTGTAGCATGGGCAGGTTGGGAGGGAGTCCCTCTCCCACTATGTGCAAGGTGCGACCACGAAGGGGCGGCGTCTCTTCCACAAGGCAGGCGGCGATTCGAGAGAGATCCTCGAGGGACACGAGATTGAGCTCGATGCCGGAAAAGGACGGTCCGAGCTCTTCAGGGCTGTCCAGCGCGAGTAGGAGGTGCGCCAGGGGGCACATTCCCGCTTGTCTCCCGACGATCCAGCCGCTGCGCAATATGGTCAGCGGGAGCTGCCGGTAAAATCGGCGAAAGATGCGCTCGGCGCCGCGTCGGTCCTCCTGTCCAAGGCCGAGGGTGGCGCCGCTAATAGCGAGATCGTGCTCGCCGAAGGTGCCATCCATCTCGCCGCATACGTCCACATGGGACAGAACCAAAATCTGCTCGATCTTGGGACAGACCAGTCCGAGCTCAACGATCTCCCGAGCCGCGCTGCGGGCAATGGCCCCTTTGGCACTGGGCGGTGGTGGAAGCTCGAGACACACCGCGACAGTGACCCGCGAAGCGAGCTCAAGGTACTCTGAGCCAGAGAGCCCGAAATCGACGGCATCGCTCCGGCCAGTATGCCATCGCACGTCTTCGCCTAGCTGCGCCCGCAATCGCGGCAGCTCACCCGAGCTCTCGTGCGAAAGAAGCATGTCGAGATGAAATCCGGCCTTCTGCAGCCGCGACGCCACGGACATCGAGAGCGCTCCGGGCGCTCCTGTGACGAATGCCGTCCTCGTCATGGATCGCCTCCGAACCGCTCCACAAGCACAGGCACCAAGCTCAGTGCCTTGTCTCGCAGCGCAGCGAGATCACCTTCGTTCTCGATAATGTAGTCCGCCACTTTAAGCTTCTCCGACAAGGGCAATTGCGAAGCGATCCGCGCGGCTGCGTCGCTGACGCAAAGCCCGTCCCTCGCCATGACTCGCCTCGCTTGAGTCTCCACCGAGCACGACACGACCACGAGGGCATCGAGCCCCTTGTAAACGCCGGTCTCGACGAGCAACGCAGCCTCGTAGATGGCGAGCTTGTGCCCTGACTCAGCGACGAGCGACAATGCTCGCTGGGCTAGCCGTGCGATGGCCGGATGAGTGATGGCCTCGAGCCGAGCACGCGCCTCCACATCGCCGAACACCTTGGCGCCGAGCTTTTGCCGATCGATCGCCCCATCGCCTCCTAGAACCTCCCTACCAAAAACCGCCACCACCTCGTCACAGGCTTCGCCCTGAGGTTCGAGCACCATGTGGCCGAGCTCATCTGCGTCGAGCACGGGTAGGCCGCGCTGACGCAGCACAGCCGCCACGGCGCTCTTGCCCGAGGCGATGCCACCTGTCAGGCCAACAACCTTGAGTAATCGAGTCATTAAAATGTTGGACTAGAACAAACCGTCCAAATCGACCTTGTCATCGCTTTCGCTCTTTTTTTCGTCGGCCACTGGAGCCTTCTTCGCATCGGGCTTGGCCTTGCTCGGCTGGGACTCGTCGCCCTCGAAACCCGGAGACCCACCATAGTCCAACCCGGTTTGCATCTCGTTTTTCTCTTGCTCGCGGGGTTGAAGTTGCTTCTTGCCTTGAGGGTTCTTGGAAGCTCGCCAGGAGTTCCCGACCTCGGAGTTGTCATAGCCCCATGTGCCCTCGAGACCATGCTCTTCCTTGAGATCATCCCCGACGGCCTGGGTTTGCACAATGTAGCGGAACACGCCGCGGCCGGTGGTCTGCCGGATCTTTCCCTGCATGTCCTCGTTCCACTGGGTCCAGGCAAAGTGGAGCAGGTCGCCCGTCACCGCGCCCTCGATGCGTCCGTGCCTTTTCTCCGCTTCAAAAAGGCCGAGCACCTTGTCCCCGGATACCGTCAGCTCCATCCGTCCCCAGTCCGAGCCATAAACTCCATCGAAGTCGCCCGAGGCAGGCATGGGCTTTGATTTCCACCTGCTCCTCGCCCCGCTACTGCCAGCGCAGCCCGCGGTAAAGAGAACGGAAAGAGCAAGAAGAACTAGCGCGCGCTTCATCATCATGGTCGCCTCCCTTTTTTGGCTCGTTCGACGCGTGGGCAGAATATCAAAGCCAGCCCCCTGGTGACAAGCTACGACCATTTATCGAACAAACAGTGACACGAGCCGAACTTGATCTATTCTTGGTTACAGTGAAAAAAAATGCGTTTGTCGTGGCGACAGCGACAAACGCCCCGCGACTTGATGGTCTGGTCAAGGTCTGGTAATCAGGCTGTCGAGCCCGATTTTTTTTGGGACGCGAGACGAGCGGCGCGATCGAGACTTTGCGACAAGGCAGGCCGCTCCGCAGGGAGAATCGTTCATGGGCGACCCTCAAATGGTAATGTACGAGGAGGAGTTCAACCAGATCCAAGTGGTCTGCGAGAGGCTCATCCGCGATGCCAACGCGCTGGTCGTGTTCATCGTCGACAAGAACGGCCAACTCATCGCCGCGGCTGGCGAGCATGAGCATCTGGACACCACGTCCCTGGCCTCGCTCACGGCTGGAAACATCGCCGCGACCGGCGGCATGGCCAAATTGCTCAAAGAGAAAGAGTTCACCACCCAGTTCCACGAGGGCGAGCACCAGAACATCCACATCCAAATAGTGGGCCAGCGAGTCATCCTCGTCGTCATTTTCGACGAGCGCTCCTCTCTCGGACTGGTGAGGCTGCGCGTGCGCAAGGCCAACGAAGATCTGAACCGTATCTTCGAGTCGCTCTTGAAAAAGGTTCAAGATCCTTCGACTGGATCGCCGTTCGCCGAGATTACGGACGACGACATCGATAACCTATTCAACGATTGAGGCGGTAAGGCACGATGTCGTTTATCAATTAATTGTGTATTACGGTCCGGGCTTGTGCGGCAAGACCACCAACCTCCAGTACATCTACACCCGCACGAGCCCCCAAGCCAAGGGCAAGATGATCTCCCTAGCCACCGAGACCGAGCGCACGCTGTTCTTCGATTTCCTGCCTCTGTCCTTGGGCGAGATCCGCGGGTTCAAGACGCGCTTCCACCTTTACACCGTGCCTGGCCAGGTCTTCTATGACGCCTCCCGCAAGCTCATCCTCAAGGGCGTGGACGGAGTGGTGTTTGTCGCTGATTCGCAGATCGAGCGCATGGAAGCGAACATGGAGTCCCTCGAGAATTTGCGCTACAACCTGCAGGAGCAAGGTTACGATCTCGACCGCATTCCGTGGGTCATCCAATACAACAAGCGCGACCTGCCCAGCGTCGCTTCGGTTGAAGAGCTGCGCAGCTTGCTCAATCCCACCGGAGCCGTGCCGGATTTCGAGGCCACGGCGACGAGCGGCGGTGGGGTATTCGATTCCCTCAAAGCCGTGGCGAAGCTCGTGCTCACCGAGCTCAAGAGGGGCGGCAAGTAGCCGCCCAAAAATTCTCGAGCGTTTCATAAAGACAGTGAGGTACTACGATGCGCGAATACCTGGTTGCGTTCGTTTCGGGCTTGGCCGAGGCAGCGGGCGTTCCAGCGGAGGAGCTCAGGCCCCATGTGCGAACACCTGAACCTGAGCGCGGCGATCTCAGCCTGGCTTGCTTTTCCCTGGCCAAGACCCTGAAAAAGGCGCCCCAGCAGATCGCCTCGACCATGGCCGAAGCCTTCCCAAAGGGCGAGCGTTTTTTGAAGGTCGAGGCCACGGGACCCTACGTGAACGCCTGGATCTCGCCCTCTCACCTCGTCCCCGCCGTTGTCAACGGCCTTCGCGAACGAGGAGCGGGGTATTTGCACGGCGACACGGGCTCTGGCCGCACCGTGGTCATGGACTATTCGTCGCCCAACATCGCCAAGCCCCTGGGATTTCATCACCTGCGCTCGACGATGATCGGCAATTCCATCGCGCGCATCCACAGAGCCCTCTCCTACCGGGTCGTCGGGATCAATTATCTGGGTGACTGGGGCAAGACCTTTGGGTTGCTCGCGGAAGAATTCAATCGCCGAGGTGATCGAACGCGCATGGAAGCGGAAGGCATCTCCTACCTGCTCGAGCTATACGTCAGCGCCAACAAAGCCGCCAAGGAAGATCCCGCGTTCGACGAAGCGGCGCGCGGCATGTTCCTCAAACAAGAGCAAGGGGATGAGCGGGCCGTGGAGTTGTGGCGCGCGTTCCGCACCATCAGCTTGACCGAGTTCCAGCGCATCTACGACCGACTCGGCGTCGCGTTCGAAAGCGTCGAAGGCGAGAGCTTCTACCGCTATGGCATGGAGCGCGTCATCGACCGCATCGCGCACTCGATTGGCGTGCGCGAAGATCAAGGCGCCCTGGTCGTGGACATGCCCTATGCCGAGGGCGAGCCGCCGATGATGCTCAAAAAAAGCGATGGCGCGACCCTGTACGCTACCCGAGACGTCGCGGCGGCCATCGACCGATTCGAGCGCTTTGACTTCGATAAGTCGCTGTACATCGTGGGCTCTGAACAGAAGCGCCACTTCGATCAGCTCGTTCGAGCTTTGTCCGCCATGGGTTGCGACTTCGCCTCGCGCATGCATCACGTCGCTTTCGGCAGAGTGCAGGGCATGAGCACACGCCAGGGAAACGTCGTATTTCTCGAGCAGGTGCTCGACGAGGCCAGGGACCGAGCGCTCGCCAAGATGCAAGAGAGCGGGGCAAAAGAACGAGAGCTCGACATCCACACCGTGGCCGAGCAGGTGGGCATCGGCGGTGTGGTGTTTGGCGATCTCAAGAACCTGCGGACCTCGGACTACACCTTCGACTGGGACGACATCCTCAACCCCAAGGGCTTTACCGGCATCTGCTGCCAATATGCCCACGCCCGCTGCTGCTCCATGCTGCGCAAGGCTGGAGGC
>JALOQD010000026.1 GCA_025453525.1 Myxococcota bacterium | reverse complement strand
TCGTCGAAGCATCCGCCCTCATTCGTTTTCTCGGATTTTCGAGCGAGGCCTCCGAATAAAAGGGCTCGGTTTAAAGTTGACAGGTCGGTCCATATCAGTTCCTGTTCTTGACCGGCCGATAGGGGTGCAGGAAGTTGGCGAGGGACGACGGGCTTCTGGTTTGGGCATAGACCATCCCTGTGCCGGAGAACTTGGCCACCAGCCCCTCTCCGCCGAAGAACAAGGACTTGATGCCCCCGACCTTGGTGACGGTATAGGTGACCGATTCGGCAAATGCGACGATGTGATCGGTGTCGATGATGTATTCGCCGTCGCACTTCTTGGGGTACATCGCGCCATAGGAGGCGATGAACACCGTGCCTGGCCCCGTGGCCTTGAGCAGGAAGAAGCCGGTGCCGGAGAAGAAGCCCTTGGCGCCGCCCCACTTGGTGTCGAGCGTGACCGTGGGCGTGGCCGCGACGTACGCCGACGATTGGATCATCAGCGACTGACCCTGCGTGAGCTCGAACGGGATGACGTCGCCCGGGCTCGCCGGCGCGAGCATCACCCGCCCTGGGCCTCCTTCGGCGGTAAACGTGTTCTGGAAGATGCTCTCACCTCCCAGAATCTTGCGCTTGGCCGCTGCGAGGATGCCGCCTCTGGCCTCGGTCTTCATCTTCACGTTGGAAGACATGCCCACCATGGCGCCAGACTCGGCCACGATGGATTCGCCGGCCGCGAGCTGGTAGTCGATCATCGCGAAGTCCGGGGAGCTCTTGATTTCGTATGGCATGGACGTCCTCCTTCCTTCACTGTTGACGCGGCGGCAACTTGTGGCCGACGAGCGGTCCGAACTCATGCGGATTGCGGGTCTGCATGTAGATGCGGCCCTTGCCCTCGAACTTGCAAACCAGGCCTTCGCTGGAGAAGAACGTGGAGAACCACGATCCCACGCGCTGCACTTTGAAGTTGAGGGTGCTCTCGAACGCCACGACGTGGCCAGTATCGATGATGAAGGCCCCGTCGACGTCGATGGGCTTGATGGCGCCGAACGCATTGAGCGCGATGGGCCCTTTGCCAAAGGCCCGAATCCAGAAGAGTTGGCCAGCGCCGAGGAAGCCCTTGAAGCCCTTCCACTTGGTTTCTATCTCCACCGTTGTAGCCGAGGCGAGGTAGGCCCGCTGCTGGATGATGAGATCCTTTCCCGACAGGTCGTGTCCGACGATATCGCCCGGCAGACTGGGCGCAAACGTCACCTCGCCTGGCGCGGAACCTGCCGTGAAGGTGTTGCGGAAGAACGATTCGCCCAGGAGCATGGAACGTCCCAGACCTTTGAGCAGACCTCCAATGCCCTTGCCTTGCGCGGCCGAGGTCTCCATTTTGATGTGCGCGTCCTGGCTGACCATGGCGCCGGACTCGGCCATGACCTTGTCTCCGGGCTCAAGCTTGCAAATGAGCAGCGTGTAGGCTGGATCAAAGACTTTTTGAAACTCCATTGCGTCCTCCTCTTTCTAAGCCTTTAGGCCGCTTCAGGCCGGCAGGCGCGGAATGATCCACCCCACCAGAGCGCTCACGTTGCGCGTTTGGATGTAGAGCTTGCCCTGGCCCTTGAAATGCATGGTCAATCCCTCGCCCGACAGGAGCGTGGACTTGAGTCCGCCAGAACCCTTGATTTGGTAGTCCAGGGTGTCTTCGAAGGCCACAACGTGACCCGTATCCACCACGAACGTGCCGTCCACGTCGATGGCGTGAATGGCCCCGTAGCAGTTGATCCACAATTGCCCCTGACCCGAGGCATGAAGCCAAAACGCCCCCTCGCCCGAAAACAGGCTCTTGAGGCCTCCAAACCTGGTCTTGATGCCCACTTCGGCGCTAGAAGCGAGGTAGCTCGAGCCTTGTACGATGAGGCAGCGCGTGCCATCGACCTTGTAATTGACGATATCGCCAGCCAAGGCCGGCGCCACGAGCACCTTGCCGCTCTGGCCAGCAGGCGGAGTGAACGTATTGACGAACAACGTTTCGCCGCCCAGAACTTTGCGCACAAGGGCCATGAGAAAATTGAGGATGAGGCCGAAAAATCCCACTCTGTTTCCGCCAATGTGGGTTTTAATCTGCATCCCGTCGCTCATCCCGACCATGGAACCGGCCTCCACGGTCAGGCTCTCGTCCGGCAACAGCTCGATCGTGGCCATGGCATAAGCCGGCCCGCACTCGATGTTGCTTTGCATATGGTGACCTCCATTTCCTTCGATGGGCGCCGCAGAAGCGCTCCCTGCGCATTTCCGAATGACCTATTCTATCACGACCCATGCGCTATGCATCTGCGAGGTCAGCACTTTTTTTCAAGCGCGAGCGCTTGCCAATTGGCTCCGCATGTCCGACCTTTTGCAGGCGCTTCACAAGCAGGAGGCTAGCAGACACCCATGAGCCATCCATGAGCCGCATAGCTCGCCGTTTCGCCCTTGCTCGGCCCTATCGCGAGTGGTTGCGCTCTGGAAGCGACGCCCAAAGCGAGGAAGCCGACGATGGAGACCTCGCCGCATGGGTGCTGCGCAAAATGACCAAGGGCGAGCTGTGCAGCGTCTCCGGCGTGCTCGTCGACAAAGCGATCTTCGAAAAGCGCTTTGCGTGCGTACCGCAGCGCTGCTCTCCTCTTGTCCTGCGCGACAAAAGGCGCAGCTGCTGCGCCGACCTTACCGTGTTCTTGAGCCCCAAGGAGCGCGGCCGCTTGGCTCGCGTTCGCCGCCGCCTCGCCTGCCACCTGCGACAGCGCGAACCCGCTCTGGCTGACATCATCGACGCTCGCAGCACCTTCTTTCTCGAAGAAGACGGCACCGCCCTAGCGCGCCCTCATGGCCGCTGCGCCCTGTCGAAATTGGAGAAAGACGGCGCGATTCGCTGCCATCTCCACGCGTTTGCGCGGGCTCTCGGTCAACCCGTGGCAAGGGTGCAGCCCATCAGCTGCGGCCTCTTTCCCTTGGCCTTGTTCGAGCTTCCCAATGGCCGCGTGCTCTTGACCGTCTTGCAGGCCTCCAATCACAAGCTCCTCGGAGCCCTGCCGCCCCACCGCTTTCCATGCCTGTCGGACGACGCTCTTCCCCCTCTTCTCGATTCCATGGCAGCGACTATTGATGGCATCTTCGGCAAGGGCTTTGCCAAAGCGGCGAGGGCTCTGTTGCCCTGAGAGACCTGTTTTTCCCCTCTGGTCGGAAAGTTCAAAACCAAGCGGAATTGTTGAATTTATCATTTCACAGATCTCCGAATCTCATTGACAGGGCCTCCTCGGCAGCGCTATCAACGCCCACCTAAACGGGGTTTTTTTTCCCGACAACAAGGAGGTATAGACGTGAAGAGTTCGTTAATTTTAGTCACCATGGGCCTGTTCCTGATCGGCGCTGGTTGCGAATCCGCGACCCTGGCGCAAAGCGCGGACATCGACCCTGCCCTGGCGCAAGAGGCCCTGTCCGTGGACATCGATTTCGACTATGGTCGCCTGATTCTCGAGGATGAGTTCACGGGCAAGCACGGCAGCACCATCCGGTTCAAGCGCTACGAGTATCTGGGCCGCTCCAAGGCCTTCGTGATCTTCCTCAACGGCCGCACCGAGTGGATCGAGAAACACGAGCCCCTGTTCACCGCCAACTACGAGATGCCTTGGGAGACAAGCGAGAATGAAACGCTCGCGGACCTCCCTGTGACGTTCATCTCCATGGACCACGAAGGCCAGGGACTCTCCGGAGGACTCCCGAGCCATATCGACAGCTATGATGTGTTTGTCAGCAATCTCAAGGATGTCATCGAGTACAACCGCCTGCGCTGTGGAAAACACCACCGCAAGCCCATCTACCTCATGTCCCACAGCATGGGCGGCCTCATTGCCGCGCGGTTTGCCGAAGAGAACCCAGGGCTCGTCGACGGTCTGATCCTCAGCTCGCCCCTGTTCGGCGTCAATGCTCCGGCCGGCGTCACCGTCGCTCAACTGCGGCAACTCGTGACCGGGTTCTCCCTGCCCGCGCCCAACGGCTTTGGCTTCGCCAACCGCTGCGCCCGCGCCCCAGAGGCGCCCGTGCCGGTGCTCGGCGCCCTGGGCATGTGCCTGACCAATCCCGGTTGCCAGGCGTGCTTTGCCAACCCGACCCAGCCTGGCTGCGCAGAGCTCGGTCTCGACTGGAATGCCATGTACACCGCGTGGGGATTCCTCAACTCCGAGGCGTCGATCGGCTGCCACACCGTCCGCACCCCCGAGTACTCTTGCACGTTCCCGGGCCCGGGCTTCAACGGCACGATGAGCAACTTCGAATACTGCATGTGGACCGAAAACAACCCGCTCGCCGGCCCAGCCCAAACCTTTGGCTGGCTGTATGAGACTTTTGTGGCCATCGACGCCATGAACGCCAAGATCGCGACCATTGCGGACATCCCGACCTTGGTGCTCTCCTCCCCCATCGATCCGATCGTGAGCGCACCGGCCCACGGCGCGTTCTGCAGCGCGATGAGCGACTGCACCCTGGTCGAGCTCCAGAGCAACTTCGAGACCGGCCCTGTCTACTTCCACGAGCTGCTCGCCGAGACCGACCGCGCCAGCGCCGTGACCGCGATTCGCAGCTTCCTCGAAGAGCGCCTGTCGCTGTAGACCGCTTTCCCGCCTACCTGCCACGGGGTTGATTTTTGAGAAAAGCGGAATAGGATCCCAATTACGGTTAGGAATTTCATGATTCGACGGGGCATTCCCAGGCTCCGTAGGGAGACATTGACATGTCCAAGCTCATCTCCGTGCTCGCGTGCTTCATGGCGGTAGAGTGTGTCGCCCTGTCAGGATGCAGCGAGGCAGACACCAATACAGATGGCGGCGAGGGCGAAGGCGAGGGCGAAGGCGAGGGCGAAGGCGAGGGCGAAGGCGACACAAATGAGGACACGGATTCGGAGCCCACGTTCGATTGCAACGACGCGGCTGGCATCGACGAGTCCGCAGGGGATTCCTACGGAGCCGGAGCAGTCCGCGCGCAGCACACACCGTTGTCCTGTGGCAACGGCAGCTCGGTTGAGCAGGATAACGGTCCTCCGATCAACCGAATCAATCTCGTCATCATCGGAGACGGGTATACGGCGTCCGAGCTCGAAACGACTTGGGCCACGCATGTCTCGAACGCCCTCGAAATTATGTTCGGCCCCAACACAGAGCCCTATCGCACCTATCGAAATTACATCAATGTCTGCCGGATCAATGTCGCCAGCCCTGAATCCGGCGTGGATTTGGCGACCGGCAGTTGGCCTCCGTCCAACTACTCCTATTCCGAGTACAAAGACACCGCCTTCGATGGGGTGTGCAATGAGGAAAACCGCCTCGGCACCATGGACGATCAGAAAGTACGGCTAAAGCTCAACGAGGTTCTGTCCGGAACAGGCCTAGACGCGGATTGGATCGGCGCTGTGCTCAATACAGATCGGTGGTGCAACGCCGGAGGCGCGTTTGCGTACTGGGCAGGGGCGACTTCGCCGTTGGATGTGGCGTTTCACGAGTCTGGGCATTCTTGGCATGGTTTGGCGGACGAATACGGCGGACCAGGGGTGTACAGCGGGGACGAACCAGCCGCGGTGAACATGACCAAAACCCATGGTGCAAAATGGCCCGAATGGGCGGACTTCGATCAACCCGTCATCGGGCGCATCGGCTGGTACGAAGGGGGTCTCTACGTGACCTCCGGCATCTACAGGCCTTCCAACGATTCAAAAATGAACTGGACTGGCAACCCCCACAACGCGATTTGCATGCAGAAAATCGTCCATGACATTTACGAGCTGGTGCGGCCGATCGACGCATGGACCGACAACCAACTCCCACTCGAGAATCCCTGTCGCATTGCTATCAAATTGGTCGATCCGTCATTAGTGCAAGTGCGGTGGTTCATCGACGGAGCGCAGGTCGACACAGCAGACAAAGAAACCCTGTGGCTGAGCACTCGCACCCTGTCGGTGGGCAGTCATACCGTGGCCGTGGAGGTCACAGATCCGACGAGCTATGTGCGCAACGACAGAACCAGCTTGAGACAAGAGCTCCAATGGGAGGTGTCTATCGAATGAAGCGAACCCTTTACTTGAGCGGCGTCCCTCCTGTAAAGCAGGATGCCCTGGCGCGACCCACGCGGGACTGACAGATGCCGTGCGGGGGGTTTGAGCGAGGCGCTTTTAGGGTCGAGCGTCGGGCGCGACCTCGACCTATTCGACGACTTCGGCTCAGCCGGAGCACGGACGGAGGGACGAGGTCATGGTAACGGTTCTCGTGGCAATCGGGGTCTTTGCTTTGGCCATGCTGGGCCTCTCGATGGGTGTCCTGCTGGGGAAACGAACGCCGCTCAAGGGCTCATGCAAAACAGCGGCAAAGGATGACGCGTGCGAGACGTGCACTTGTCACAAAGACTGACAAAGACACACACAAGGCGTGAGCCATGCAACGAACCTGGTCATTCATGAAAGAAGACGTGCGCACAGATCTTTCCATTTCAAGCATCCACTCCTCATGGATGTCGAACCGCAGAAATTTGGACGCATCGCTGAAGGTCGCCGTCATCGGAGCGGGTGCTTCCGGCCTCACGGCAGCTCATACCTTGAGAAAACTGGGCTACAAAAACATCGTCGTTTTTGAAAAAGAGAATCGACCTGGCGGCAAGGTGTTCTCCTACGAGCACAAGGGCAGGGTTCACGAGCTCGGCGCGGTCTTGCTCGCGGATCGCTACGTCACTGTCTATGGTTTGGCGGATGAGTTTAACATTCCACTATTTACCGCCAATGAGATCGGCGTCGTTCGGGACAAAAAATACTACGATTACGAACACTATATTCTCAAGCACATGAATGTCGTCGGCCTCATGGGCTCACTCGTCAATTTCTGGCGCATGCAGCACAAGTTTCCCGAGATCCGGCAGCCTGGATTTTCCAAGGTGCACAAGGATTTACATCTGCCTCTGACCGAGTTCGCGAAGAAATACCATATTGAGTCGGTCACGCAGCTCGTGGCCTCCTTCATGACTGGATGCGGTTACGGATACTACGAAGAAATTCCCGCCATGTACTTGCTCAAGCTCATCCCCCAGACCATCAACGGCAGTCTGCGCCTGCTACTCGGACTTTCAGGGCAGCATGGGAACGGCGTCACCAATGGATGGCAGAGTATGTGGCAGACGATCGCGGATTCCCTGGATGTCAGGTACAACGCCGGAGTGACCCGCGTTTCCCGAAGCCACCGCGAAGGTCGAGACGTGGTGGAAATCACCGTCCATGGTCAACCCACGCAGTTCGATGTGGTGGTGCTCGCAGCCCCCCTGGAAGCTGCTCGCGATTTTTTGGACCTTCGTGAAAAAGAAAAAGAGTTGTTCGCGAAGATCAACACCTACCACTACGCCGTGACCCTGTTCGAAGGAAAAGACCTGCCTCACGCCTCGTTGGTCGACAGCGTACGACCGGACATGATCGGCAAAGTGGTGGCTTTCGCCCGCCATCACCCGGATTTGGATCTCTACACGGCCTATCAACTTCTACCCGAGGGCGTTTCCGAAGAGGAATCCATCGCCAAGATCGGGCAAGCCGCTGCGGCGCTCGGCGGCACATGTGGAGCCATCATCCACCGGAAGCACTGGAGGTATTTCCCCTGGGTTTCGCAGGCCGACCTGAACGCGGGCTATTACGGCGACCTCGAAAGCCTCCAGGGAGTCCATGGAACGTATTATGTTGGCTCTCTCATGAATTTTGAGACCGTCGAGACCACGGCCGCCTATGCCAAGGCCCTCATGGTCAAGCACTTTGCTCCAGCCGACATCCGCGCATTTTGGCCATTTGCCGCAACCAGTCGGCCAAGCATCCATCCCCTTTAGAGATCGCGGGAGCCCCCCCCTCCTTTCGGAATAATGAAGTCCCTCATTCTCGCCAAGCTTTTCCTTGGTGCTAGCCTTTCTTGTTAGCGACACACCGCAGACTGGCGTCTCTTTCGAAAGGGGCCACTGGTATGGAATTCATTCACTCTCTCGACTCGCATCGAACAGCCGCCCATTCCCCAAGACGCCGAGACTGTCCATGGCTGAGCGTTGGCCTGGCGGCAGCCGTTGTCGCCGCGCTCTTTTCGGCGCAGACCGCAAACGCAGAGGCTATCACCATCGACAACAGCCTCACGGAAACGAAATTGGGCAAGAGCATGGCCATCCTCGAGGATCCTTCGACCATGCTCACCATCGAGGACGTCACCGTTGGGCCCAAGGCGAGCGCGTTCCAAAAGAGCAAGAGCGACAAACCCAACTTCGGGTTCACCAAATCGGCCTTCTGGGTTCGATTCGAGCTTCGAAACGACACGGAAAAGCCGCGCCACCTCCTGCTCGAGCTCAACAACGCCATCCTGGACGAAATCACGCTATACCAACCGAAAGAGAGCGGCGCCTGGGACTCACTGACGCTCGGCGATCACTCCCCGTTCGAGAACAGAACGATTCCCAACCGCAACCCCGTCTTTGAAATCGAGCTTCCGGCGCAAGGCTCCAAGGTCTACTACACGAGGCTTTTTACAGACGGCTCGATGCAGATCGACCTGTTGATTCATGACCCGGTCACGTTTTTCAAACGCGACCACAACGCCCAAATGGTCTTTGGCCTGTACGCAGGCATCGTGCTGGTCATGGCGCTCTATAATTTGTTCTTGTTCTTCGCGGTGCGCGATCGCACCTATGTGTATTACGTGGCTTTTATCTTGGGGGTTCTGCTGTTCAATACGACCGTCACTGGTGTCGCTTATGAGTATCTGCTCCACACCATCCCCTTTCCCAGCCTCATCAACAAGACACTCCTCATGGCCATTGCAGTCATCGGTGGAACAGGCACCCTGTTTACAATATCCTTCTTGAAAACAAAGGAAACCGCCCCTCGCCTGCACAAATTCCTGGTCGGGTTCGCCTTTGCCTTTGTCCCCCTGTTCATCGCGGTGCTGGTCTTCCCCTATGGTCCGGTTTCCAAGGTGTGCGCTCTGTTGACCGTGGCCTTCGGAGGCATCCTGACAGGAGCCGGCATCTACCTTCTGAGCAAGGGGTATCGCTCGGCCCGCTTCTACGTGGTCGCCTGGATCGCATTCCTCGCCGGTTGTCTCCTACAGGCTGCCCGCTTCCTCGGAGTCGTACCCCACACCTTCATCACCTTGCACGGCATGGAGGTCGGCTCTGTGCTCGAGGTGGTGCTGCTGTCCCTCGCTCTCGCCGATCGAATCTCGATCATGAAGGCAGAGAAAGAGAAGGCTCAGCGAGAAGCGATCGAGAGCTTCAAGAAGGCCGACCGCATCAAGGACGAGTTCTTGGCCAATACCTCTCATGAGCTGCGCACCCCGCTCAATGGTATCATCGGCATCGCCGAGTCGCTCATCGACGGCGCCACCGGCCAGCTCGCCAAGTCGACCAAGGAAAACCTCGGCATGATCGTCGGCGCCGGACAGCGGCTGTCGGCCTTGGTGAACGACATCTTGGATTTTGCCAAGCTGCGCAACAAAAACATCGAGCTGCAGCTCAAGCCCGTAGCGCTCAAGCAACTCGTCGACGTCGAGATAGCCCTCCTCTCGCCGCTCATCGGGGCCAAAAAGCTGGAGCTTAAGAACGAGGTGCCTGCGGGGCTCAAGGCCGTGCACGGCGACGAGAATCGCCTGGTCCAAATTCTGCAAAACGTCATCGGCAATGCCATCAAGTTCACCGAGTCCGGCAGTATCAAGATCCGCGCCCGGCAAGAGGGGGACATGGTGTCGATGGAGATCATCGACACGGGCATCGGCATTCCGGCCGACAGGATCGACGAAGTGTTCAAGCCCTTCGAACAGGCAGACGGCAGCACGGCCAGGCAGTTTGGCGGAACGGGCATCGGACTCTCGATCACCAAGCAGCTCGTGGAGCTCCATGGTGGAACGATCACCGCGAAGTCAGAGCTCGGCAAGGGAACGACGATGCTCATCACGCTCCCCACGACCGACGAGAATGCGCAGAGCGCCGCTGCCTCTTCCAAGCTCGAATATCTCGCAAGGCCCGTGGACGTGGAGAACGCCGAACGCGAGGCCGAAATCGAGGCCGCGGTCCCCGTGATCTCCGGCACTCGCAGCCTCAACATTTTGGCCGTGGATGACGAGCCCCTCAATCTCAAGGTGCTCACCAACCAGCTTTCGCTGCACGGGCACAAAGTCACCCTGGGTCGAGACGGAGAAGAAGCCCTGCGAAAGATCGAAGAAGAGGGCAAGCCAGATCTCGTTTTGCTCGATGTCATGATGCCCAGGGTCACAGGACTCGATGTGTGCAAGAAGCTGCGCGAGAAGTACGGTCCCACAGAGCTGCCGATCATCCTCCTGACAGCCAAGAATCAGCTCTCGGATCTTCTCAACGGGTTCACCGTCGGCGCCAACGACTACCTCACCAAGCCCTTCTCCAGTCGAGAAGTTCTCGCGCGCGTTCAAATGCACACTCAGATCGCGGATTTCGCCTCTGCCTTGGCCCTGGCCAACGAGGAGCTGCGAGTGCAGATCGCCAAGCGCTCGGAACAGCTGTTCTCGACCCTGGCGCTCATCGGTCAAGGAACCCGAGAGACACAGGAGCTCGAGCAAGGAGCGATCATCAGCGAGCGCTACAAAATCGTCCGTTTTGTCGGCGAAGGCGGCATGGGGTCTGTGTACGAAGCCACGGTCCTTTCCAATCAGCAGCGGGCAGCCCTGAAGGTCGCCAAGTCCGGCGATCCTCTCGCCCTGGCGCTTTTGGCCCAAGAGGCTCGCATGGCCATCGAGGTGGTTCACGAAAACATCGTCCGAATCATCGATGTGGACGTTGCCAAGGAAGGCTTCTTGTACGTCGTCATGGAGTTCCTCGACGGGCCCACCTTGTCCGAGCAGAAGGACCAGTGGGGCGACCTCGATTGGGGCCTCAAGGTCCTCGGACAGATCTGCCAAGGTCTCATGGCGCTGCATTCGCACAACTTGGTGCACCGAGACCTCAAACCCGAAAACATCGTGGTCTCTCGAGGCGACGCTCAGCGCGGGTTCAATGTCAAAATCGTCGACTTCGGCATCTCGAGCTGGAGCACGACCCAGCAACTGGAGATTCAGACCACCTTGGCCAAGGCCACCCGAGGAGCGTCCTTGTCCGCTCCCCCAGTCGCGCCGGCCAAAGAGGAGGAGCAGCCCCCAGTGGCCCTCAAGGTCCCTTTGGCCTTCGATTTCGCCGACGGCGGCGACACCATCGCTCCCACGCGGGCGGCCCACACTGGCACCGGGAGACTGACCAACGAGCAAGCCGGAACGCCTCGGTTCATGGCGCCAGAGCAAATCCAACTGGGCACTGCCGCCTCGCAAAGCACAGACATCTGGGCCGTTGGGGTGATCGCCCACCGCATCCTCGCAAAGACCTGGCCCTTTAGTGACGAGGCCTTTGTCGACCTGCTCACAGGTGTGGAAACCCCTGAGGTGGATTCCATCCGCAAGCACGCGCCCAGGATAGACGCCCAAATCGCTCAAGCAGTGGATCGCTGCTTGGATCTCGATCCGCAAAAGCGCCCCACTGCGAAAGAGCTCGTCGAGCTCATCTCCTCGAAAGTGAGGTTCAGCCCTTCTCCGGCTCTCATCGAGAGCCAGTTGAGCAAAAGCGACTCCTTCAAAGGCCTGCAAGACAGATCCCTCCGCTAACCGCCCTACCCCCCTCCCGCCGGCCTACCTGCTGAACCTGTGAATCGACACGTTCATCAAGAGCCCCACGCACAATGTGAAGGCTAGAACCGAGGAGCCGCCGTAGGAGAACAGCGGCAGAGTGACGCCCACCACGGGCATGATGCCCATGACCATGCCCATGTTGATGAGCACATGCCAAAAGAACACCGAGGCCACGCCGATGGCGAGGATGGCTCCAAACCGGTCCTTGGCGCTCGCGGCAATGCGGATGCTCCACATGATGAGGATGAAATACAGGGCGAGCAGGAGGGCGGCGCCGAGGAACCCGTGCTCTTCGGCAAACACCGAGAACGGAAAGTCCGTGCGCGCCTCGGGCAAAAAGTGATGTGGTCCAGCAGTGCCGTGCAGGTACCCCTTGCCAGTCCATTGCCCAGAGCCGATGGCCACGGTCGACTGATAGGCGTGCCAGCCCGAGCCGAGGCGGTCAGCCTCGGGATCGACGAAGCTGTTCCAGAACGAAATGACCCGCTCCTTTTGGTAGTCCCTGAGCAAGTAGCTCCAGCCGAGCATGGCGACGACGGGCGCGCTCACCAAGAGCCCCAACATGCTTCTGGCTTTGAGCCGCGTCAGGAGCATGATGCTGAAGAAGATGAGCATGCACAAGAGCGCGGTTCCCAGATCCGGTTGTTCGAGGATGAGCACCATGGGCACGAGGGTCATGACCGTCGGGATCAATAGATCCCACAGACCGCGGCCTTCGGAGGTCGGGTCGTGGTACAAGTACTTGGCCAGCCCCACGACGAGGCACACCTTCATGATCTCCGAAGGCTGAAACCGCCACGCCTCGCCAAACGAGATCCACCGCGTGGAGCCATTGACCTCGGTGCCCACAATGAGAACCAGCAAGAGCAAGAAGTTGCCCACGCCGTAGATGATGTACCCGATGCGGTCGTAATGGCGATAGTCGATGACCGCAACGGCGAACGCCAACACGCCGCCGAAGGTCAGCCAGTAGAGCTGCGTCAGGTACAGATCTGGCGAGTTGGAGGCTATCCCTGTGCTGTAGAGGTTGATGACGCCGATGACCGCAATCGCAGCCGCTACGCCGAGAAGCACCCAGTCGACTCTATCGCGCAATGAGGTGGAAAGAACCCGGGGCATGTAAGAATTGCTTCTATCGAAGGCGGGCGCGAGCCGCGGCCTTCTCCTCTTGGCTCTCTACGACAGGAAGCGGACCGCGGATTGGTTGCTTCTTGTCGGCAATGAGTGGGGCTTCCTGCTTGCGCGGCGCGATCTCCTCGAAGTAACGCTTGGCGATCTCCATGCCCACGGGCGCTGCGTTCTCTCCGCCCGAGCCGCCGTGCTCGATGAAGACCACGATGGCGATCTCGGGGCTCATGGCCGGAGCCATGCCGGCGAACCAGGCGTGATCGCGGTTCAAGTAATAGAAGCGCTCCAAGTCGTCTTCGGGGTTGCGGGGCCTGCGGGAGACCTGGGCGGTTCCGGTCTTCCCGGCGACGGACACTCCTTCGAGGCGGGCGCTGTAAGCCGTTCCGGCCTCGTTCTCCACCACCTCTCGCATGGAGTCCTTCATGAGATCCATGGTCCGGCTCGACACCGAGACTCGACGGGTCACCACTGGCGGGAAGTCCTTGACGAGCTCGCCGTCCGCCGTCTCGATGCGCCGCACCACCTGGGGCTTGTACACAGTGCCGCCATTTGCGATGGCCGCATAAGCTGACGCGAGCTGCATCACCGTGGTCTTGACGTTGCCCTGGCCAATGGCCGCATTGAGGGTGTAGCCGATGCGAAACTGTCCCGGATACTTTTCCTCGTACCATGCCTTGGTGGGGATGGCCCCTGCGGCCTCGCCGTTGTAGCCCACGCCGGTGCGCTCGCCAAAGCCGAATTCCTTGGCGTATTTGGCGATATTGTCCATGCCCACGAGCTCTGCCAGGTTGTAGAAGAACACGTTGCACGACACCGTGATCGCCTCGCGAATGGTGATATCCCCATGGGCGCGCGGGCAGCGGAAGGTGCGATGACCCAGCTCGTGAAAGCCCGAGCAGTGAATGACGTCGTCTGGAGTGATGCGGCCTTCTTCGATAGCGGCCATGGCCGTAAACGGCTTGAACGTCGAGCCTGGGTAGTAGTGCTCGAAGAGGGTTTTGTCGATGCGAGGCCGAAAGACGTTGTCGTCGAGAGCCTTGGACTCTTCGTAGGAGATGCCTCGGATGAGAAGGTTGGGATCGTATGAGGGCTTGCTCGCTGCCGCCAGCACCCTCCCAGTGTCCACTTCCATAATCACCGCCGCGCCCGACGGATGGCCGCGCATCGCCTTGTCTACGATCTCTTGCAGGGCCATGTCGATGGTGAGCGTCACGTCATGTCCAGGCCTGGGCTCTTGCAGCCGCGGCTCGGGCATGAGGTCCTCGGACTCCTTGCGCGGCAAGGGAAGACCGCGAGCGTCGACGACTTTTTTTCTCCAGCCACGCACACCACGTAGCTCGGCCTCGAGCATTTTCTCCACGCCGATGCGGCCGATGCGATCGCCAGCGCGATAGGGATCTTCGACGAGAATGCTGCGCTTCTCGATGTCCTCGGCGCCCACCTCGTTGAGATAGCCGATCATGTGCGCCGCGGTGGAAACAAAGGGATACTGCCGCATGGGCGTGTCCAGGACATCCACGCCGGGCAGCTCGTCTTGATGGCTCTTGATCGCCGCGAGCTGTTCGCTCCCGATGTCGTCCGCGACCTCGATCTGCTGGAACCGGCGCATGTCTGTCGGATTGGCGAGCCGCTCGGCCAGCCTTCCCCGGAGCGTGTTCGCCTGTTCGTTGTCGAGATCGAGAAATTTCACCAAACGCTCGAACCCCTGGCCCATGTCGAAATCGTGGGGGGTAACGTAAATCGCGTGACTCGGGACATTGCTCGCGACCACTCGGCCCTTGGAGTCCAGGAGCTGACCGCGAATGGCCGGTATGTTGACCGTGCGCACCACATTGGCGAGACTCTGCTTGTTGTTGGCCTCGCCGTTGACGACTTGGAGCTGCACCAAGCGCGTGACCAGCACGCCGAAGGTGAGCACGACGAAGAGCCGCATCCAGCGGTATTTTTTCTTGAACTCACTGAGCTCATTGCGCGGTGAGATGAACATTAGCGCCGTCTCTTTCTCTCTCCCGTGCTCGCACGCCGAGAGCTCTCGGGGTCGAAGCGGGAGACAAGGCCGAAAACCAGGGGCGCGCACAACGCCGTGGCAACGGCTCTAGAGACTACAATTTTGACATCCATAAGTAAACCGTCCACCGACTGATCAAAGACTGATCGAATGATCAGCGCGAGAATCCCATCAAAACAAGCCATGGAAAACGCCAACAGGGCCTCGAAAAGCTTGCCTTGGAGAAACAGCCGATGGAACACGAGCCGCGACACGAGGAAGGTCGCGACCGCTGAAAACGTGTGAAGGCCGATCGATGCGCCGGCGAAGGTGTCGATGAGATAGCCGATGGCGAAGGCAAGGACCGCCCCTTGCCCCAGTGGTTGCTTGAGGCCCAGGTGCACGACGACCACCAAGGAGAGGTTCGGCACGAAATACTCCCACGGCAGAAGCTGCGCCACCGTCGTCTGGATGACGAGCAACCCGAACGACGTCGCAAGTAGGGCGAGCAGATGCACGTAAAATCCTTCGACGGCCTAAAGGCGCCGGTCGGTCAGGGTCGCCGAGTGGCGGCGTCTGCGTCCTTCTCGTCGCCTTCGTAGCCCGTGACGACGAACACTTCCTTGAGGCGCGAGAAACGCACAGCCGGTTCCACAATGACCTTCTGGAACAGGCCGAGATTCTCGCGCTGAACCGAAACGATATTGCCCACGAGGATGCCTTCGGGAAACTTGCCGCCCGCGCCCGAGGTGAACAGCTGATCGCCCTCTCGCACTTCGTCGGTTCGCAGCAGGTACTCCACATCGCAGGAATAGCGATCAGCCTCGCCCAGGCCGCGCAGGATCCCTTGAGCGCCGTTGCGCTGGATGACCACTGGCACCAGGCTCTTGCGATCCACTGTGAGGAGCACGTCGGCGTAAGAACCGGCCACGCGTTTGACCTGACCCACGAGACCTTCGAAGGTCACGACTGGCATTCCCTTTTCGATTTGTGTGTCGTCCTGAGTCTCGATGACGAGACGCACGACGCGAAACTGTTCAGAGGTGCCGCGACCCACGACCCGCGCGGCGAGCAGGTTTCCGCGAAAGCTCTCCTTGAAGCCGAGGAGCAGGCGAAGCCTTCTCACTTCCTGCTCGATCTCCACGAAGCCGGCGAGCTCAGCCTTGAGCCGCTGGACCTCGAACTTCAAGCGTTCTTTCTCCTCTCGCACGCCGACGAGAAAAGTGTAGCGGGTGACCGTGTCGCCCACAGAGTCCACCACCGCCGACATCGCCCATTGGACGGGAGTGGAGAGGGTGACGAGCACGCGATCCACCGAGTTCATCTCGCCGGGGTCTTTGAGGTTTGCACGCAGCAGAAAAAACGGGATCGCGAGCGCCAAAATGCAGACGATGACCTCGCGATAGCGGCTGAAAAAGGACATATACCGTGCTCGCTGTGGCGAAGGTTATAGGGTTCTAGCCAGAGGTGATCTCTCGAAGCAGGTCCAGGTTGTCGAGGGCCTTGCCCGAGCCGAGCACCACTGCGGAAATCGGATCGTCGCACACCATCACCGGCAAGCCGGTCTCCTCTCGCAGCAACACGTCGAGGTTCTTGAGCAACGCGCCTCCCCCGGTGAGCACGATGCCCTTGTCGATGATGTCGGCAGAGAGCTCGGGCGGCGTGTATTCCAGGGCCTTCATCACGGCCTGGACGATCGCGTTGATCGGCTCGCTCAAGGCGTCGCGCACCTCATCGGAGTTGATCTCCACTGTGCGCGGCACTCCGGCCACGAGATCGCGTCCTTTGACTTCCATGTAGGAAACTTCTTCAGACGGGTAAGCGTTGCCGATGGCGATCTTTATTTTTTCGGCCGTCTGTTCACCGATGGCCAGGTTGTACTTGCGCTTGAGGTAAGCGGACACCGCTTCGTCCATCTTGTCGCCCGCCACTCGCACCGAATGGGAGTACACAATGCCGGCCAGAGAGATCACCGCCACTTCCGTAGTGCCGCCGCCGATGTCGACCACCATGGAGCCCGTGGGCTCGATGACCGGCAGTCCCGCGCCGATAGCCGCGGCCATGGGCTCCTCGATGAGGAACACCTCCCGCGCGCCAGCGCTCTCGGCCGACTCGCGCACTGCGCGCTTTTCGACCTCGGTGATCCCGAACGGCACGCAGATGATGATGCGGGGTTTCACGAGCGTCTTGCGGCGACTCACCTTTTGAATGAAGTGCCGAAGCATGGCCTCGGTAACCTCGAAATCGGCGATCACCCCGTCGCGCAGGGGACGAATGGCTTGAATGTGCCCAGGGGTGCGGCCCAACATTTCCTTGGCCTCGGTGCCAACGGCATGCACCTTCTTGACGCCGCGGGCATCTTTCTGGACCGCTACGACAGAGGGCTCACAGCACACGATACCCCGGCCCTTTTCATAGATCAGCGTCGTGGCCGTCCCTAGATCGATGGCCAAATCCGCTGAAAATAGGCCGTAGAGCCAATCAAAAATCATTTTTTTATCGCCTCGTTCTCGCTCCTCGTGAAGCGTGAAGAAGCTATCATCACGCGGCTGTCTGCCACGAGAGAAATAGCACAACCAAACGACAATGCAGCGTTTTTGGCAAAAAACAGCTGCTGTAACCGCCTGTCTTTACTACCAGATCCCCTTCTGGCTTTCAAGGGAAACCCTGGTCTGTGACGGAAACACAGGCGCATTGGACATTTTAGGCCCAATATTCCCAGTCGCAGAAAAGGTTTGCGTTTCGAAGATCACTTTGTATGATACCGGCCACTTTCGGCCCGTTCGTCGCCGCTGCGCAATATCGCTCGCGGCACCATAACGAAAGCAGGGCCCTCCAAGATTCCAAGGAGTCTGTTGATGCTCGAGTTTTTCAGACAACATGTGGGTGGTCTTCTCGGCGCGGTGGTGGTTGGCATGCTCGCTGTGGCCTTTGCGCTCAGCTTCGGCGCTCAAAGCGCCGGTTGGGGCAAGGGACAGGTCTTGCACGTCAAAGCGACAGTGGACGGTGAAGACATACCCGAGACCACGCTCCGCTATGCGCTGAACCTCATGGGCGGCCGCGGCGCCGACGATGAGGCTCAGCGTTTCGAGCTACAGAAAACTGCGCTCAACGGCCTCGTGGAGCGCCAGCTCCTCGTGTCTCTCGCCAAGGACATGGGCATCTCGGCGGGCATGGACGAGGCCCTCGACGAAATCGCCGCGGATCGCATCTACCTGACGCGACCGATAGCCGATTTGTATGATCGTTTGTCTAGATCCTTTTACATGTCGCCAGACAACATCACCGCGGCGCTCGTCGAGGACGGCCACCGAGTGGGCCACTCCTTCCATGACGTCAAGGGAGTGTTCAACCTCGACGCCTATAAAAAGTTTATCCGCAACTACCTCCAGGTCACCGAGGAGACCTTCGAGGAGCAGCAGCGCCTCGAGCTCATCGCCCGGCGAATGCGGCAGATCCTCGTGAGCGGCATTCGCGTGTCCACAGACGAGGTGCGGTCTCAATACACCCGCGACAACGACACGGTGGTGCTCGAATACATTCGCTACTCACCAGACCAAATCGGTGAGAAGCTGACCTTGTCCCCCGAAGCGATCTCAACCTTTGCCACCGAGCATCAGGAAGAGGTCAAGCAGTACTACGAGACCAACAAATTCCGCTACACGGGCCTCGAAAAACAGGTTCGCGCGCGCCACATCCTCATCAAGGCCAGCTCGACCGCCGACGAGGCCACCAAGAAGGGGGCCAAGGAGCGCATCGACGCCCTGCTCACCCGCGTGAGAGCCGGAGATGACTTCAGCGCGCTCGCTGCGCAGAACAGCGAGGACGAAGGCTCGGCCAAAAAAGGCGGCGATCTCGGGTTCAACCCAAAGGGCCGCATGGTCGCGGCGTTCGACGAAGCCATGTTCTCGCTGCCAACCGGCGCCATCAGCGATGTGGTCGAAACCGAATATGGCTACCACATCATCAAGGTAGAGGAGATCCGCGAGGGCGATATGCCCATCGAGACCGCAAACGCGGAGATCGCGGAGAAGCTCCTGCGCGAAATGCGCGCCAAGGAGAAGGCCAAGGCAGGGGCCGATGCAGCCCTCACGCGGATCATCGCCGGGAATGAGCTCGAGGCGATCGCAAAAGCCATGGCTGCCGAGGATCCCATCCTCGAAGGTCTCGAGGTGCTCGCAACAGCCCCCATTACCCGCTCGGATCAGTCCAAGACCACCGGCATTGGCGCCGCGCCCGAAGCGGCCAAGGCTGCCTTCGAGACCGACACCGACCCCAAGGCCCTGCAGAAGGTCTTCGAGGTCCGCGGCACCTATTTCGTGGGTAAGGTCAAGGAGCGCAAGCAGCCCTCGGACGAGGACTTCGCCAAGCAACAAGAAGAGCTCACCCGTTCACTGCTCGCCATCAAGCAATCGTCCTTCCTCAAGGATCGATTGGCGGAGATCCTGTCGTCGGCCAAGGATGACGGACGCATCGTGTACTTGGGCCGCAACGATGCACCGCTGCCGAGCGCGCAGGAAGGCGAGCCGCCGCCCCCGGCCGCGACCAAGAGCGCAGAGCCCCCGGCCCCGACCAAGAGCGCAGAGCTACCGGCCGCGACCAAGAGCGCAGAGCTACCGGCCGCGACCAAGAGCGCAGAGCCCCCGGCCCCGACCAAGAGCGCAGAGCCCCCAGCCCCGGAGCCCCCGGCCCCGACCAAGAGCGCAAAGCCCCCGGCCGCGACCAAGCGCGCAAAGCCCCCGGCCGCGACCAAGAGCACAGAGCCCCCGGCCCCGACCAAGAGCGCAGAGCTACCGCCGGAAAATCCCTATCCTGAGGCCGCGCCTGCCAAGGACAATGCCGAGCCGAAGGAAGAAGAGTGAGCCTCTCCCTCTGCCTCGATGACTAAAATCCATTTCCCCCACGCAGACCAACGCGAACCCTACTTCGAGCAGCTCGAGCTCGACAACGGACTCATCTGTCTGCTCGCGCCTTTGCCGCACCTGCGCCGGGCGAGTGCCACGATTTCCCTGCGCTGCGGGTCGCGCTTCGAGACGCCACAGACGAACGGACTATCGCACTTCCTCGAGCACATGGTGTTCCGCGGCTGCCGCCACTATGCCACACCCTTTGACATCAACCTCCGGGCCGAGTCCCTCGGAGGCTACATCAGCGCCTCGACGAGCGCGGACATGACCGAGTTCGAGCTTTCGTTGCCCGCGGAGAACCTCTGCCCTGGGCTCGAGCTGCTCTGCGACATGCTCACGACGCCGCGGCTCGAGGATCTGGAGATCGAGCGCCGCGTCGTGCTCGAGGAAAGCCAGGAAGATCTCGATCAGAAAGGTCGTTCAATCGACATCGACCTCCTCACGCGCTCGCGGCTCTGGCCTGGCCACGGCCTGGGGCACAGCGTTATCGGCCCTTCGGAGAATATCCGCGGCTTCGACACGAGAGCTCTGCGCGAGCACCACGCGGCGTCGTATGGCGCGAGCCGCGCAGTGGTGTGTGTGGCCGGTGCGTTCGAGATGGAGGCCATGGCCGATTTTCTGCGATCGCAGCTCGCAGATTGGGAGGTGGGCAGCCCCATCGCACCACTCGTCGCACCTCAGCAAGCGCCTGGGCCCACCTACGGCCATGCCCATCGAGCCGGCAGCCAGACCTCATTGCGAGTGGCTTTCCATGGGCTAGGGGAGCGCGATCCGGATTACTTGGCCTTCGTGCTCCTGTTGCGGGTGCTCGACGACGGCATGTCGACTCGTCTGCACCGCCGCATTTTCGACGAGCTCGGGCTTTGCTACAACGTCGCCGCTGACACCGAAAGCAGCGCCGACGCAGGAGCTTTTTACGTCGACGCTCTGACCAGCCACGACAATGCCGAGGAGTTGGTCGCGCGACTGCTCGAGCTTCTCGCGCAGCTCTCCGCGGCTCCCATTGCGCACAAAGAGCTCGAAAAGGCAAAACACCGCGCCCGCTGGGCCCTCGAGGCCATGCTGGACGACGCCCGCTCCCTGGCGACTTGGTTCACAGAACAGGCGCTCTATCTGACTGCCCGCTGCCCCATGGCTCGAGCAGACGAATACGATGCTCTAACGGAAGAAGATTTGCTCCGCACAGCGCGACGCGTCTTTCGACCGCAAGCGCTTCACGCCACCACCGTGGGCGTTTTATCGGCACGACAACGCAAGGCCATCGAAAGACGCCTACGCGCCTTTTAGCCTGTGAAGGGCATCCCATGGACGAGCGCGATCTCTTTCAAGATCCCAGAACAATATTGAAACGCCACGGGCTTTTTCCCAAAAAGTCGTTTGGTCAAAACTTTCTCGTGAGCCCCCGGGCCGTGCTCGCCATCGGCAGGGCATGCGTCGACGAAATAGGACGAGAGGTGATCGAGATCGGACCTGGCGTCGGTACTCTCACGCACGCCTTGCTCGGACTGGGCGCCCATGTGACGGCCATCGAGCAGGATCGCGACATGTGCGCCTTGCTCCGCGCCGAGTACCCTGACTCCACGACCCTCGAGCTGCTGGAGACCGATGCCGCAGCCTTCGACTATGCCGCAGCTGTGGCACAGCGACCGCGGGTCATCGCCGGCAACCTGCCGTACCACATCACGGGGCTCATCTTGCGTCAGCTCCTCGGCCTGAGGCAAGGGCTGCTGCGCGCCGTGCTCATGGTGCAAAAAGAGGTGGCTGACCGCCTGCTCGCACCGCCTTCGACAAAAGATCGAGGCGCGCTCAGCGTCCTGGCTCAAGCGAGATTTCACGTAACCAAGCTGCAGAGCGTACCGCCAGGCGCCTTCCACCCGCCGCCCAAAGTCCACTCCGCGGTGGTGCGGCTCGTCCCCTTGCCCGAGCCCATGCATGTTCCCCTGCCCTTTTCGGCCTTCGAAGCCGCGGTGCACGCGGCCTTTAGCGCCCGTCGCAAGACTCTGCGCAACGCACTCGTCATCGCTGGCATCGGAGCGCCGCAGGAGTGCGTTGCGCTGCTCGAGCGGTGCTCCATCGATCCGTCCCGCCGCGCCGAGTCCCTCGACCTCGACGACTTCGTGCGGCTCGCTTTCGCCCTCTTCTTGCCCTCATAGGCTCGTCTTTCCTCTCAACTTCGCTAGAATAGAAAGAGCTGTCAAAAGGCACGCTGCTGTTGATGGAGGATCAGGATGAGGAACAATCGGATTTCTTGGATTTTACTGTGTGTTCTCGCAGCGGGTTGCGGCGGAGCCGGGACCGGTGAGACCAACGCTCCGGCAGAGCAGCGCGCCACCGTGGCCGCTGTTTACCGGGAAGGGCCCGGGCCCAAGCTGGCCAAAGCAGAGCTGTGTACCGCGGTCGACGAAGCCCGCATGCGCCCCGCTGCTGCCCCAACGACACAATTTCGCCCAGACGATCGAACCATCTTTCTCGTGGGCAAGCTCAAGGACGTGGAAGAGGGCGTCAAAGCAGAGGTGCGCTGGTATCTGAACGCAGACAGCGAGCCCCAGCTCGTCTCGGTGGTGGAGGCCGAGAAGAACTTCACGTTTCTTGCATCCTACAGCCCCACTGAGCCCCAATTTTTCGTGGGTGCCTACACGGTGCGCATCTACGTGGGTGGAATCGAGCTCGCTTCCCTGCCCTTCACCGTCGAACGCGGCGAAGAAGAGAAGTCTTCTCTGTCCGTCAAGCGCGTGGAATTCGGAACGGACCTGGACGCGCAAGGCCAGATCAAAAAGCCGTCCAAGAGCTTCCGCGACAACGTTTTCATAGTCTATTCCAGCTTTGACGTGTCGGGCGCGGAGTTTGGCAGCGCCCTGACCATCCGCTGGACCAAGGGCGACGAGCTGGTGCATCAAGAAGAGCTCAAAGTCAATGCCGACAAGCGCTACACCACGGAGCTGCAGACCATGGCTCCCTTGCCGCGCAGCTCCTATGTTCTTGAAATCAAAGCCCAAGGCGCGGTGCTCGCCCGAGGCGACTTCACCGTGGGCGATGCCAACAAAGCGAGCCCCAGGGTGAATCGCACCGACCTCGGCCTGGGCATAGGTAAGGACAATCAACCCAAGCAGAAGACAAGCGTATTCAAGAAGAACGCAAATATCCTGTTCCTGGGAGTCATGTTCGCCGATATCCCGCCTGGCTCCACCATGGAAGTGAGCTGGATCGGAGTTTCTAAGCAGGGCGACACGACCCACTACATCGCTCGCTCGGTCCTCGAGCGCGGCGGCGAGGGCACCTTTGGAGTGACCTGGGAGCCCAAAATCATGCTCGAGCCGGGCAATTACAAGGCCGTGGTTTCAGTTGCCGGCGAGACCCTCGCAGAGGTCCCCTTCAAGGTCAAATGAACCGCGGCCAGGGGCTCACAGGTCCGGCAGCTCGTGGCCCCGTTTCTTCTTCGAACGCATGTAGCGCAGGTTGTGCTCTCCCACGCCGATGACGTGAGGCACGAGGCAGCTCACGGCTTGGCCGGCCTTTTCGAGATGCTCGCGCTTGAGGGGGTTGTTGGACAAGAGGCGGACAGGCGCCCCGTCCAGCAAATGCCGGAGCACCACCGCGGCTTCGGTGAAATCGCGGGAGTCCTCGGGCAATCCGAGGGACACGTTGGCCTGGTAAGTATCCTGTCCTGCGTCCTGAAGTAGGTAGGTCACGGCCTTGGCCCACAAACCAATGCCGCGCCCTTCGTGTCCGTTCATGTACACGACAGCGCCCACTCCCTCTTCGTGGATACGAGCAAAGGCGGTATCGAGCTGAGGGCCGCATTCGCAGCGCAGGGAGCCGAACACGTCTCCGGTCATGCAGCACGAGTGCACGCGGACGAGGGGTTCCTTGGACGAGCAGAAACCCGGCAGGGCCAGCACCGAGTTCACCGACATGCTCGACTGCACGAGCTCTCGCAGGCCATCTGGACCTCCGCCCAAAACGTGAGACGCCGCGTCCTGCACAGCGGCGAGTTGGACGCGTCGGACAAAGGGATACCACTCGAGCACGACCTTTTGTCCGTTGATAAAGCGCGGAAGTGGAATGGGACCGAGGATCGAGATAAAGGGCTCGCAATCGCCCGAGCAGTCCACGCACCTTCCCGTGTTATCGAGGTGGATGAGCTGCTTGTCTTCTTCGAGCCTGCGCCGGATGTTGGGATCGACATAGCTGAACACGTTTGGGCACCTCCGGCCAGAATCTCTATCACAGTTGAGCGCAGAAAGGCATCGCCGAAAGGGTGCGTGCATCCCCTAGCGTCGCCCGATAGCAACAGCTACACTGCCCCGGTCGCACGCGAGCTTGCGACGGAAACGCGAAGAAGGAGCGGACATGAAGCGCACACAGATCGACACGGGACTCGTCCTCGCCGGTTTCATCGCTGCAGCGGCCTGCACCCCGTTGCAGGATACGAGCCTGGGCAGCGCACCGGCGCCCATCGTGGGCGGGACCACAGAGACGGGCTGGGACGGAGTTGGGGCATTGACCTCGGTCGTCGGCGCTTCGTATTACGGCTCATTCTGTACCGCTACCGTGGTCAACGCGCAGTGGGTTCTCACCGCAGCCCACTGCGTGCTCGGCGATCCGAGCTCGGGGTTCGTCCCCACCGTGAAGACCACGCGCTTCTATGTCGGCGACGATGCAAGGCCCACTGGGCGGGCCGGGATGCCAGCCACGGGCGCGCTCTATGATGTCGCCCAGTTCTTCCCCCACCCGAGCTACGAGAGCGCCGCCCATGGCTACGAGTACGACCTGGCCTTGGTGCGACTCGCCAAGCCATTGACGGACGTACCCATCTATTCCATGAACATCTCGGCGCTCACCGGTTCAATAGTAGATCACGATGCGCGCTTCGTGGGTTTTGGCATCAACGTTCTGCCAAACACGGGCGGTGGGCTCAAGCGCTCGGCCTCCATGGAAGTGCAATTCGTCAGCACTCGGTACATTCAAGTCGACAGCAGCGTGGCCGGCGTGTGCTTTGGCGACTCCGGCGGTCCGGCGCTGTACCAGTTCGGCGCGCAATGGCGCATCATCGGAGTGAACTCCGTGACCCTTGGAGAGAGCTGTTCCGATAGCTCGATTCAGACGCGGGTCGATGTCTTCGCTACCTGGATCAGCAATACCATGGGCACCGAGCTGCCCACCTGCCAAGCCGATCCCTCGCAGTGCGACTGCGACGCCGCCTGCCAGCCCAACGGGACCTGCGATGACTCGGCCTGTGACATCTACGATTGCGCAGGCGCGTACAATTGCCTGGCCAACTGCGGCGATGATGTTGCCTGCCAGAGCGACTGCTACGCAGCGGTGACACAGGACCAACAGGACGAGCTCGACGCCCTGCTCACATGCATGGTCGAGGGGTGCGGCTCTCTGACCGATCCCAACGAATACCAAACCTGCGTCGAAACGAAGTGCGGCGACGAGACCGATGCCTGTCTGCTCGGTCCTCCTGGCACTGCCACCTGTCGCGAAATCTCCGACTGTCTGGCGGCCTGCGATGCCAGGGACGGGGCGTGTCAGTGGGACTGCGTGGCCACAGGCACGAAGGAGGCCCGGGACCAATACATGGCGGTCAGCGAGTGTGTGGGGACGAACTGCGGGACCTTGTCCGGGCAGGAGTACGCGAACTGCGTCTCAAGTCATTGCGCAGCTGAGTACAACGCGTGCTTCCCGCCAGCCAACTGCGACATCCGCGGCGGGGAATGCGACCCCTCCGAGGCGTGCTACCCCGCGTCCATCGGCGGCACTGACTGCTTCGCGTCGCTGGGGATCGGCGAAGGGCAGCCCTGCAATCCCGACCTCGAGAACGAGCTCGCCTGCGCCGATGGCTTCATTTGTCTGGCCCTGGAGGGACCGGCGACCTGCGTGGCGTTCTGCCTCGGCGAGGCGGACTGCGGCACGAACGAGTCGTGCTTCGCTCCTCTGTTCCAGGACGTAGAGGACATTGGAGCCTGTCTGCCCAATGAAGTGCCAGACACAGACACCGGCACCGGAGGCGAAGGCGAGGGTGAAGGTGAGGGTGAGGGTGAAGGCGAGGGTGAGGGCGAGGGTGAAGGCGAGGGTGAAGGCGAGGGTGAAGGCGAGGGTGAAGGCGAAGGTGAAGGCGAAGGAGCGGGAGAGGGTGAAGGCCAAGGGGATACCGCCTCCGACGACAGTCAAGCCTGCGGCTGCCGCAGTGTTGGTTCGGTCGACGCCCGGGCGTCGTGGCTCAGCCTCCTCGTTCATCTCCTCTGAATCCGACAGACGGGCTTGGGGGCGCTGGTGTCCCCAAGACGATGATCTTAATGATCACTAAAATAGGGCGAGAAGAGTGGGAAAAGTGTCAGGCACTTCCAATTGCTGATTTATCCCCGCCACCTCTCGAGGGTTGACAGGATCTCGGCGAGTCGCGGTTGTCCTGGCCGGCATTGCCTCACCTTGGTCAGGCAGCGACTGACGTCGACCGGCGTCATGGCGAGCCTTCGCGCGACTTCGCGATGGGATAGTTTAGCGTCGA
>JALOQD010000269.1 GCA_025453525.1 Myxococcota bacterium | reverse complement strand
CCAGCAGCACCTCGAAGCAACTTCCCAACTCGAGCGAGCGCGAGCTTCCCTCGGAGAAGCGCTCGGCCAGTCCCAGGACATTCCGCCCGAAAAGGTCAATGTGGAGGATGTCAACGGAATGCTGGCCAAAGCCATACGGGAGCTCTTTGCCTTGGGCAAGGTTCCCTTCGCGAGCATCGAGAGCCTCGAACACATCGACAAAGCCATGGACCACCTGCGAAGCACACTGGTTTTGCTGCAGGACGTCGGGAGCCAGGATCCGGCCCTAGAGCGCGCGATTGCGACTGTCGCCAAGACTCTGGCGATGCTCTACCCCATCTCGCGGACCATGGCCCAAATCGCCCATGGTCGCGGTGAGATGGATCGCTTGGCCGGAAGCGACTCACGGCTCCCCAACGCTCCATCCTTTCCTGTCGATGAGTCCATCCCGCTCCCTCCCCCCAAGGAGCAAGCCCAAGAAGCGCCTGTCCAGGCGCCGAGACCGTCGCAGGTCTTGCGAGATCGACGCGATAATGGAAGACGTCGCCTCGAAGTAGACATTGGTCTTCACACGATGACCAATTTCTTCACAGGTTTTGTCCATGATATTTCCGCCGGTGGGCTCTTTGTCGCAACCTTCGACATTTGGCCCGTGGGCACGCCGCTCAATATCAATTTTTCCCTACCGCCCAAAGGTCCAGTGCTCTCCGTCGATGGGGTCGTGCGTTGGATCCGCGATTACAACGAGCGGACCCCGGACATCGATCCGGGCATGGGTGTGATGTTTGAAAATCTCACCCCAGAAGCTGCCGAAGCGATCAACCGTTACATCGCTGAAGTGCCTCCTTTGTTCTATGACCACGAATGACACCACCGCGTAATCCACTGTGCTACGATTGCAACCATCCCCTAAAGCCGGGACAAGAGCGCTGTCCTCTGTGCGGTGCCTTTGTGCGCGCCCAAGATCGCGACGAAAAAGATAAGGACGACTTGTCCAAAGACCGCTGGAGCGCTCCGCCCGATCGCTCGCCGCGGGCCAAGACCATCTCCACCGTGAACCCCGCGTCTCTCGTGCCGTTGCCCAAACAGAAGAATCCCTCGCGACCGCCCGTGTCGGTGGGCTTCGAAGGTCGGCGCGGTCGCCAGCAGAAGTTCGATGCCACGATCGGTGTTCATGTGGGCATGGACCCGCCCGGAAAACTCGCGAGACCCGATGCCCAGCTCTTGCCTCCAAAGACGCTGGACGGCATCTACATGCCGCATCCTCCCACTGACCCGGCGATGCCCGTCGAATCCGTCGCATCGCCGACAGTTCGTCCCCAGAGCACGCCGCCGCCTCTGTCCAACGGGGAGGTTCCCGGACAAGACCCATCGGTCGCACTTCAAGTGGAATCTTTCAGCGTCGAACGCCCGCGGTTCTCCCAGATGCCAAGAACAGTTCGACAAGAATCCCCCAACAAACAAGCACAGGCGGCCGGGGCAGTGCGCATGTTCGCCGCTGCGCCGATGTTCTCTCTGACGGCGAGTTTCTACGCCTCGTCGTTGCTGCTGCTGCTCAATTGGTTTGTGCCGGATCTTCTGCAACCGCCTTTTACTCTGCCATTGCAGCTCGTGGCGAGCGCTCGGGGAATCAAACTCGTCGGGTTGCTCGCTGCCCCGCTCGTCGGGTCTTTGTTTCTCTCTCTGGCCATTGCGCCCCTGTCCGATACATTACGCTCGCTGTTCGGATTGGTGCTCGGACTGAGCGGGTTAGTCCTCACGCTGCTGTACGTCCCGCTTGCGCTGCCGCTCGCCGGCTGGATCGTCTTGCTCCTCGCCCTTCCGATGATCCCCGGTGCGGCGCTGGCCCACAAGGTCTCGGACACGCCGCTCATCGGGCATATCGCGGCCGCCGCCCTGCCTTTCTCCTTTTTCCTCGTGGCGGTCATGGGCTTTGCCCTCGGTTTCTTCCCACTGTCCTACGCCGCGGCGCTCAAGCCACCGTTCCTCTTGTGGGCGTTCATTCAGGCCTCCTCGGTGTGTCTTGCCACGCTGGTGTGGCAGAAGGCCGGTGGGAGTCGATCGTGAGGCAGGTCACCGTCGTTCACCTATCGGATCTGCACCTGCCCCTTGCCGACAAAGTGGCGTGGTCGCAGATGCTGAACAAGCGCATGCTCGGATTTGTGAACCTTCGAGTACTGCGGGGCAAGCACATGAGCGAGCCCTTGGCCCTGTCGATGCTCCGCTCGGCCGCCACAGAGCCGGCCGATCTGTTCGTCGTATCGGGAGATCTTTCGAATCTGGCGCTGCCTGGCGAGCTCGAGCGAGCCTCGACGCTTCTCCATGCGGCGGGATTCGCCCCTGACAAAACCCTCGTCATCCCGGGCAATCACGATCGATATGTTCCAGAGGCGGAGGCCAGTCGGATTTTCGAGCGTCTCATGGCGCACTGGCTGCCAGTGGGATTTGCCGACCGCGGCGAGTATCCCCTCGTAAAAAAAGCGGGCTCGATCTTGCTCATCGGCCTCGATACGGCCGTGGCTCGCGGCGGAATCCGTTCTGCGGGTTACCTCGGGCAGCCTCAGCTCGATAGGCTCGCTGCGATTCTTCGAAGTGAAGAGCACCAAGGTCTGTGGCCCGTGGTGGCGCTTCATCACCCGCCCCTGCCTGTGGGCACCTCGTTCCTGCGCCAGTACGCCCGCGGCCTCGTGGGCTTTGCCAAGCTGTTGCGGCTGCTCGAGCCACGCGGCGCCACGCTGATTCACGGTCACTTGCACCTTCAAGAGCGGCGCAGGCTCGGCAAGCTCGAGGTCGTCGGCGTGCCCTCTATCTCGAAAGTCGGGCACTCTCTTCGCGATGCCATGGGTTACCATGTCTACACCTTTACTCAAGCGGGCCTAAAGAACGTCATCGCCGTGCGCACCGTGGAGCAAGCCCAGGGCCCTTCGGTCGTGCGGCACGAGCTTGCAGCCGTTGACATCGGTTAATGTTTCACCTCAATAAAAGGAGTCCATCAAATGGAATTCAATTCTGTTTTTACGAAAGAAGCACCGGCGGCCATCGCCTCCTACTCCCAGGCCATCATCGCCGGGGAGCTGGTGTTCGTCTCTGGGCAAATCGGCCTCATCCCTGAAACTGGGAAGCTCGTCGAAGGCGGCATCGAAGAGGAAACCAAGCAAACACTCCGCAACCTGCAGGCCATCCTCGTCGCGGCCGGAAGCGGTCTAGACAAGGTGGTCAAATGCACGGTGTTGCTTTCGTCCATGGACGACTACAACGCGGTCAATGCGATCTACGCCGCGCATTTCCATAGCCCATTGCCGTCCAGAGCAGCCTTTGCCACCTCTGGACTGCCCCGCGGTGCCAAGGTGGAAATAGACGCTATTGCAACCCTTTAGGCCAGGACCGGAGATAGATTACATGAAGGATCGCGCCCTGGAAATCATCGCAGGAACCCCCGAGCAGCGCCCCTTGGTGGTCGACACGCTCATGCAAAGGCGAGTTCGCAACATCCTGCTCGTCTCGAGCGTCTACGATTCCTTCACCTTCGAGGAAGACGGGAGACTCACCGAAGCCCTGTCCAGCGAGTACCTCGAGCTGAACCTCCGGTATGCACCCACGGTCGTGCGCGTCTCCACCGCAGACGATGCCCTGGCCAAGCTGCGCGATCAACCCTTCGACCTCGTCGTTTCTATGATGCGCGTGGGCGACATGGCGATCTCGGATTTCGGCAAGGCGGCCAAGGAAATCGTCCCCTCTCTGCCGGTTTTGCTTCTGGCGTTCAACACCCGGGAGCTTTCGGTATTGGCCGAGATGGGCGCCCTCGAAGGCATCGATCGCACCTTCGTGTGGCTGGGCGATGTCCGCTTGTTCTTGGCCATGATTAAGTATGTGGAAGACAACTGGAACGCGGCCAGAGACATCCGCATCGCCGACGTGCACTGCGTCCTGCTCATCGAGGACAACATCCGCTTTTACTCCTCCTATCTGCCCATGCTCTACACCGAGCTCGTGACCCAGACCCTCGCGCTGATGGCCGATGGGCTCAATCGCATGGACAAGCTCCTGCGCCAACGGGCTCGTCATAAGGTCCTTTTGGCCACGAGCTACGAGGAGGCCGAATCTCTCTACCTGCAATTCAAGCAGAACATCGCTGGCGTGATCACCGATGCGCGCTTTCCGAGGGGCGGCAAGCTCGACTCCCAGGCCGGCATCGCCTTTACGAGGATGGTCAAGGAGCTCACGTCGGATCGTCCGGTCGTCGTCCAGAGCTCGGACGCGGCCAACGCGGAGCTGGCGTGGAGCCTCGGCGCTCATTTCATCAACAAGCGCGCCGCGAATCTCTTGCTCGAGCTGCGGGGCTTCATGCGCGGCCACATGGGATTCGGCGATTTCGTCTTCCGCCTGCCCAACGGCCAAGAGATCGGTCGGGCTGTGGATCTGCGCAGCATGGCCGACTCCATTAACACCGTGCCACTGGAAAGCCTTCTCTACCACGGCAAGCGCAACGACATTTCCACTTGGCTTTTAGCGAGAACCGAGTTCGATCTCGCCAAGAGGATTCGCCCAGCGCAGGTGGGGGACTTCGTGGATGGAGAGGCGATCCGTGCCTATCTGCTCCATGCCTTTACCCGGCACAGGGTGCGTTCCAGGGCAGGCGTCGTGGCCGAGTTCTCCAGTGCTACCTTCGAGGAGTCCACCGGATTCGTCCGCATCGGCAGCGGTTCGCTCGGCGGCAAGGGGCGAGGCCTGGCGTTCATGCACTCCCTCATCAACGCCTACCAACTCGAGCACAAGGTTCCCATGGTGAGCATCCAAGTGCCACCGACCGCCGTGGTGGCGACCGGGGTTTTTGATGAGTTCATGGCGACAACCGGGCTCGCCGATCTGGTGCTCCGAGATTCCCTGCCCAACGACGCGGCGCTCACCAAGGAATTCCTGGACACGCCTCTGTCGCAAGCGGTGATGCAGACCCTCGAGGTTTTTTTGTCGCGGGTCACCTATCCACTGGCAGTGCGCTCCTCCTCCTTACTCGAGGACGCCTCGTACCAACCGTTTGCCGGGGTGTACCGAACGGTCATGATCCCCAACAACCACCCGGAGCTCGCGGTCCGTTCCGAGCAGCTATCTCGCGCTATCCGGCTGGTCTATGCCTCGACTTACTACGAGAATGCTCGCGCCTACATCGACTCGACGCCCACGCGCCTCGAAGAGGAAAAGATGGCCGTGGTCATTCAGCAGGTGACGGGCAGGCAGTACGACCACTACTACTATCCCAGCCTCGCCGGGGTGACGCGTTCGTACAACTTCTATCCCATGGAGGGCATGCGAGCCGAGGACGGTGTGGCTCAGGTCGTGCTGGGCCTCGGCAAGACAGTGGTCGAGGGTGGGCGCTGTGTTCGGTTCAGCCCCCCCTACCCTCGCCAGCTCTACCAATTCTCCTCTCCCGAGGACACTCTGCGCTCGGCCCAGAGGTCTTTTCTCTGTTTGGATCTCTCCTCCCGAGACGACGGCGCGGTCGTGCCCGAGGGCGACATCGAGTACCTGAATCTCGCGACCTTGGATCTCGAGGCAGCAGAGCGCCACGGCACCTTGCACCCGGTAGGCAGCGTCTATTCCTCCGAAAACCACGCGGTCTACGACGGGCTCTCTCGCGATGGCGTCCGCCTCGTGACCATGGCCGGAGTGCTCAAGCACGGGGTCATGCCGCTTTCCGAGTGTCTGTCGTTCCTGTCGCGCCTGTGCTCGGCCGGATTCTCGTCGTCGGTGGAGTTGGAGTTCGCGGTGAACATCTCCGAGAATCCGCACGCCACCCCACACGAGCTGTCCGTGCTCCAGGTGCGCCCGGTGGTGGTGAGCGGGGCGCATCACGATGTGCATGTGGGACAGGTGAAAAAATCCGACGCCATCTGCCTGTCCACAAAAGCTCTGGGCAACGGCCATTTCAACGACGTTTGCGATATCGTCTACGTGCCTGCACGCACCTTTGACCGAACCAAGACCGTCGAGATCGCCCAGGAGATCGGCAAGATGACAGGCAGGCTGCGCGCTGGCGGTCGCCCGGTCTTGCTCATCGGGCCTGGTCGCTGGGGCAGCGCCGACCGCTGGCTCGGTATTCCTGTTTCTTGGAGCCAGATCGCCGGAGTTCGATGCATCGTCGAAACAGACATGGAGGACATCCAGGTACAACCGTCGCAGGGCACCCACTTCTTCCAGAACATCACCTCGTTTGGCATCGGCTACTTCACGGTGAACTTCGATGGCGTGGGCGGCTACCTGGACATGGGCTGGCTCGACGCTCGCGAGGCTTGCCAGGAGAGCGCCCATGTGCGGCACCTGCGGTTCGACGAGCCCCTCGAAATCGTGGTGAGCGGCAAACGCGGCCAAGGCGCCATTCTCAAGCCTGGCAAACGGCTGGGCTTGCCTGTTCCGAACGACGATCCGAGCAGATAGGACGCCCATGCGGCCCACGCCAATGAAGTACGATCCACTCGATGCCATCCTGAACGACCGGGGCCCGAGGCCGGTGCTGTACGACGCGCTCATGCCGCGGCGCATCTCTCGGATTCTCCTGGTCTCGAGTCTTTATGACTCGTACATGTTCGTGGAAGACGGGCGGATCAACGATATTATCTTCGGCGAATACCTGGACCTGAACCAGCGCTATGCCCCTCGGGTGGAGCGCGTCTCCACGGCGCGCAGAGCCCTGGAGCACCTGCGGAGCGAAGACTACGATCTCGTGATCGCGACCTTGCACATTTCGGACATGGGCATCGCCGAGCTCGGAGCAAAGATCGTCGAGCGCTATCCAGACCTGCCAGTGATGCTCCTCGTGTTCGACAAGCAAGAGCTCCGGGAGGTGGAAAAGCAAAGCCCTCTTCCCGGCATCGACCAGACGTTCCTGTGGAGCGGCGACGTACGGCTGTTCCTGGCGATGGTCAAATACATCGAGGATGCGCTCAACGTTTGGCACGACACTCGACTGGCGGGCGTGCGCGTCATCGTGCTCGTCGAGGACTCGGTGCGCTTCTACTCTACGTATTTGCCGCTGCTCTATACCGAAATCATGCAGCACAATCAGGCGCTGATGTCCGAGGGCCTCAACCAAATGCAGAAGCTGCTGCGGCAGCATGCCAGGCCCAAGGTGCTGCTGGCCACGAGCTACGAGCAGGGACTCGAGTACTATCACAGATACAAGGGTCTCGTGCTCGGCATCATTCTGGATGCGGCCTTTCCACGGGGAGGTGAGCGCGACTCCCACGCCGGCATCGACTTTGCGCGGCTCGTCAAAGAAGAACAGCCGGACATTCCCGTGATGATCCAGTCCTCCGATGGCGCCAACGCTTCATTCGCCTCCCGCATCGGCGCCTCTTTCATCCACAAGCGCTCGCCCCGCCTGGCCCAGGAGCTGCGGCAGTTCATGCAGGACTACTTGGGATTCGGCGACTTCGTCTTCCGGCGACCCGACGGCTCGGTGGTCACCAGCGCCAAGGATCTGCGAACCCTCATCGAAGCTCTGCGGCTCGTCCCCGAGGAGAGCCTCCTGTACCACGGCCGGCGCAAGCACTTCTCCACCTGGCTCATGGCGCGAACCGAGTTCGGTTTGGCCAAGGTGATCCGCGAAAAAAAGATGGCGGAGTTCAAAGACCTCGAGGGATTTCGCCAGCATCTCATTTCATCCCTTTCGGCTCACAGATACAGAAAGCAAGCGGGCATCGTGGCGGATTTCGCGCCTGGCACCCTCGATGTCCAGGGTGGATTCTCCCGCATCGGCACAGGGTCGCTCGGTGGCAAGGGCCGCGGCCTGGCCTTTTTCAGCTCTGTCATCGAGGACTATCATCTCGCCGACTATTGCGACGGCGTGCGCATAGGCGTGCCCCCTTCGGCCATCCTCGCGACCAATGTGTTTTCCCAGTTCATGAGCACCCCTGGTCTGCTCGAGCTCGTGCACAGCGATCCTTCGGACGACGCCATCGACACGGCGTTTGTCGCGGCCCGCCTGCCCCAACCGGTGCTCGAACAACTGCGGCTGTTGCTCGGTCGGATCCGCTACCCACTGGCCGTGCGCTCGTCCTCGCTGCTCGAGGACGCCACCTCCCAGCCATTTGCCGGCATCTATTCGACCTACATGCTGCCCAACAACCACGACAGCCTCGATCGCCGGGTGCTCGAGCTGGT
>JALOQD010000268.1 GCA_025453525.1 Myxococcota bacterium | reverse complement strand
TGTGCCCCAGCCGCTCTTTCACGAGTCCGATGACCACCTCATCTGGAACGAGCTTTCCCGCGTCCATGTAGGACTTGGCCTCTAGTCCGAGTCGAGACCCTTGGGACACTGCGGAGCGAAGCATGTCGCCGGTGGAGATTTGCGGCACCTTGAGCGCGTCTACGAGCAGCTTTGCCTGCGTGCCTTTGCCCGCTCCAGGGCCTCCGAGAAGAATCAGATTCATGTCTTACGCCCTCGCCTTCCTACCACGAATGCGCGCGCCCTTGGGCCCGGTGAATCCGTCGTAATGCCTTGTGATGAGGTGCGACTCAATCTGCTGCGCCGTGTCCAACGCGACGCCGACGACGATCATCATGCTCGTACCACCGAGATAGAACGGAACGTTCATTTTGGCGATCATCAAGGTGGGCAGCACGCACACGAGAGCGACGTACATGGCCCCGCCGAAGGTGATTCTGTTGAGCACCTTGTCGATGTATTCGGCCGTTCGCTTTCCAGGCCTGATCCCGGGAATGAACGCGCCCTGCTTTTTGAGATTGTCGGCCACGTCTGCAGGCTGGAACGTGATCGCCGTATAGAAGTAGCAGAAGAAGATGATGAGCAACGCGTAGACGGTGTTGTACTTCCAGTCCCCGTAGTTGAGAAGGTTGTTCAACCAGGTCCACCCCGTGAAGTTGGCGATGGTCGAGGGGAACATGAGCAAGGTCGAAGCGAAGATCGGCGGAATGACGCCAGACTGATTCACCCGCAGGGGCAGGAACGTCGAGTGTCCGCCGTAAATTTTGCGGCCCACCATTCGCTTGGCGTGCTGAATCGGGATTCGCCTCTGCCCGCGCTCGAAAAATACGATGGCCGCGATCACGCCGATGAGAACGCAAATTATGAAGAGCACGTTAATGGGCGTCATCTCTCCGACATTGGCTTGTCGCCCCATGCTGACGAGTGCGTCCGGCAGGCCGGAGACAATGCCTGCGAAGATGATGAGGGAAATTCCGTTGCCGATTCCCCGCTCGGTGATTTGCTCGCCGAGCCACATGATGAACGCCGTACCCGTGGTCAGCGTGATCATGGTCAAAATGCGGAACGGGATCCAGCCAGGCTCTGAAACAACAGAGCCGAAAGTGCTCGTTGAATTGAGCCCCTCTAGGTAATACGCGATTCCCAGAGACTGAACGAAGCTCAGAATGACCGTGCCGTAGCGGGTCATCTGGTTGATCTTACGGTACCCTGTCTCGCCCTCTTTGCGCAGCTCGGCGAGCTTGGGAACGACGGAGGTCAGCAGTTGCAAAATGATCGACGCGCTGACGTAAGGCATGATGCCGAGCGCGAAAATGGACAACTGCTCCAGGGCCCCGCCAGAAAACATGTTGAACAGCCCGAGGAACGAGCCAGAGCTCGCTGCCATGAGCTTGCGCATCACGCCGCGGTCCACCATCGGAACCGTGACGAAGACGCCGATGCGATAGATAGCCAGCATCGCCAGGGTGAAGAAGATTCGCCTCCTCAACTCTGGGATCTTGCCAATATTTGCAATGCCGCTCGCCACGTTAAAGCCCTATCCTTTGCTCGTAACCGCCTACGATCTCGCTTTCGCTTTAATTAGCGACCGCGGGGGAGCTCTTCGAAAATACCGCCGGCCTTTTCGATCTTTTCCTTAGCGGAGGCCGATATCGCATGTGCACGAACCGTCAGCTTTTTCGTGAACTCGCCCTTGCCCAGGATCTTCACTCCATCGCACATCCTATCGATGAGACCGGCGCTGTGCAGCAACTCGGGATCGATTGTCATATCATTATCGAAACCTTCGAGCGCTTGCAAATTGACGACCGCATACTCAACGCGGAACGGGTTCTTGAAACCACGCTTGGGCAGACGGCGATGGATGGGCATCTGCCCTCCCTCGAACCCTCGGCGTGGGTTGCCGCCGGCGCGTGCTGTCTGTCCCTTGCCGCCCTTGCCCGAAGTCTTTCCAAGGCCCGAACCAGGTCCGCGCCCGAGTCGCTTTTTCGTCTTGCGCGAGCCAGGAGGCGGCGCGAGTCTGCTTAGGATGTCAGACATTGCCATCCTCTACTTTCACCAAATGAATGACCTTTTTGATCATTCCGCGAAACGCCGGTGTGTTTTCCACGATGACGCTTTTACCAATTCGTCCGAGCCCGAGCCCAACGATAACGCCGCGAAAACGCTTTTCCTGGGCGATGAGGCTCTTAACCTGAGTGACTTTCAATTTCGCAATCGCCATTTCTGTACCTCGCAACCGCGCCGAAACACGCTTTTAGCGAACGTTCTCCGTCCGAATGCCACGGCGTTTGGCGACCATGCTCTCATCCTCGAGCCCTTTGAGAGCCGCTTCTGTCGCATTTACGACATTGCGTGAAGTGGCCGAGCCCAGGCTCTTGGTCAATACGTCCTTGATACCGGCTGCTTCCACAACCGCACGGACTGCGCCGCCGGCGATCACGCCCGTTCCAGGGCTCGCTGGCTTGAGCAGAACCTTTCCGGACCCTGCGACTCCTACCGACTCATGGGGAATCGTATGGCCGCAGATCGGCACGACGAACATGGAAGCTCTAGCCTTTTCGTTGCCCTTGCGAATGGCCTCGGGCACTTCCGCGGCCTTTCCATATCCAATACCGACTTTGCCTTTTCCATCTCCCACGACCACGAGTGCCGTGAAATTGAAGCGGCGTCCGCCTTTGACCACTTTGGCCACGCGATTGATATGGACGACCTTTTCGATAAACTCCTCGCCCTCGGGGGTTTGGATGTCTTGCTGATTTTCCTGGTTCGCCATGCTGCTCTAAGCTCCTAGAACTCTAGTCCGCTCTCGCGTGCGCCCTCGGCAAGCGCGCGGATGCGGCCGTGATACACGAAACCATTGCGATCGAAAACAACTTTCTTGATATTGTTTTCGAGGCACTTTCGCGCGACGAGCGCGCCCACTTTCTTCGCCACGTCGGTCTTGTTGCCTTTATCTGCTTCCCGGATGTCTTTCTCCAAGGAAGAAGCGGCAATCAACGTCCGGCTGGTCTCGTCGTCGACGACCTGGGCGTAAATGTGGGTTGCGCTGCGGAAAACCGTGAGCCGCGGGCGAACGGGACTTCCGGCAACTTTTTTTCGTATGCGCTTCTTGCGCCACTGCCTGCGTTCTTCTTTCGTCATCATGGATAGGCCTCTTATTTCGAACCGGCCTTGCCAGCTTTCTGGCGGACGACCTCTTTCACGTACCGCACACCCTTGCCCTTGTAGGGCTCTGGCGGACGGTAACCACGGATTGTCGCGCAGACATGGCCGAGAAGCTCTCGGTCATAACCGCGAACGACGAAGCTCAAACCCTTATCGCCCACCTCGGCGGTAATGCCTTCGGGCAGCGGGAACACCACGGGATGCGAGTACCCAAGGGTAAATACCAACTTCTTGCCGTCGAGCGCGACGCGATATCCGACGCCGATAATCTGCATGTTCTTCTGGAACCCAACGCTCACGCCAGAGACCATGTTGGCCACCAGCGCCCGCGAGAGCCCATGGAATGCTGCAAACCTGCGCCCCTCGCCTGCCGGGCTTACGTGAAGGTTGTTGTCTGCCAACTCGACTTTCACTTCGCTTGGTAGCTCGCGTGTCAGGGTGCCCTTGGGGCCCTTGACCGTTACTTTTTGACCGCTTAAGGAGATGTTCACTCCCTGCGGAATCGCAATAGGCTTCTTTCCTATCCGAGACATTACACCACCTCTTCGCGGTCGCGGCTCACCAGATCTCGCACAGGATCTCGCCGCCGATGTTCGCCTTGCGTGCTTCGCGGTCAGTCATCACACCCTTGGAGGTGGAGATGATAGACGTCCCTAGCCCCTGGTTCACTTTGGGCAGTTGCGTAGCGTTGCGATAAATCCGCCGCCCGGGCTTGCTCACTCGGCGCATCGTCCGAATCGCGATTTGGAACTGATCCACATAGCGAAGATGAACGACGATATCCTTGTGAATGCCGTCTTTCTCGTCAACCTCATAGCGATCGAGGTAACCCTCTTCGCACATGAGCTTCACGATGTTTTCCTTGACTTTCGAATACGGGGCTCTCGTCACAGCGTGACGCGCTAGACCCGCATTGCGAATTCTGGTCAGGAGATCGGATATTGGATCAACCATCTTCGTGCTCCTTACCAGCTCGACTTCACGACGCCGGGGATCTCTCCACGGTGCGCGAGTTTGCGTAGGCATATACGGCACATATTAAACTTTCGGTAGTACGCCCGAGGCCTCCCGCACAGGGGGCATCGATTGTGCTGGCGCACTTTGAATTTTGGCTTCTGCAAAGCCTTGGCCATCGATGATGTCTTCGCCACGGCGCGCTCCTTTACCCTACTTGCGGAACGGTAGACCGAGAGACTCGAGCAACGCGAGCCCTTCCTCATCAGTCTTAGCCGTCGTCACGAATGTCACGTTCAACCCTTTGACCTTCTCTACCTTGTCGTAGTCGATCTCAGGGAAAATGATTTCTTCTTTGATGCCGAGCGAGTAGTTGCCGCGGCCGTCGAACGCTTTTCGGGAAATGCCCTTGAAGTCGCGGACTCGGGGCAACGACAACGAAATCAGCCTGTCGAGGAACTCCCACATCCGCTCGGCGCGAAGCGTTACGCAACAGCCGATGGGCATGCCTTCGCGAAGCTTGAAGTTCGCGATGGATTTGCGCGACCGACGCACCACGGCTTTTTGCCCAGCGATCTGGCCGAGCTCGATCACCGCGGCGTCCATGATCTTGGCGTTCGCGATGGCCTCGCCGAGGCCCATGTTCAGTACGATCTTGTTCAGCCGAGGCACCTGCATGACGTTCCTATACTCGAAACGCTTTCTCAGGCTTTCGACGACTTCGCCTTCGTACTTACTTCTCATTCTCGGAATATATTTCTTGTCCATCGCGCTCATCCAATCAGTCGAAGACGGTGCCGGACTTTACTCCGACGCGAACCGTGTCGCTCTTTTTTCCGTCCTGCACTTGCACGCGAAACCGAGTGCCCTTGCCGGACTTGCCGTCGAGCAGCATCACGTTGGAGATGTGGATGGGGGCCTCTTTGTCCACAATCCCGCCTGTTTGATTTTTCTGATTAGGCTTCTGGTGTTTTTTCACCAGGTTCGCCTGCTCCACGATGACCTTATCTTTGTCTGCGAGAACCTGGGTGACCCTACCGGTCTTCCCTCTGTCCTTGCCGGCGATAATGATCACCGAATCGTTTTTGCGAATGCGACGCATGCTTGTTCTCCAAAAATAAACCGCTCTACAAAACCTCGGGAGCGAGCGAAACGATCTTCATGAACTTCTTACCGCGCAACTCTCTCGCCACTGGCCCGAAAATACGAGTTCCGATCGGCTCGTTCTGAGCGTTGACGAGCACCGCGGAGTTGTTGTCGAAGCGGATGTGGCTCCCGTCAGCGCGTGAGATCTCCTTAGCCGTGCGAACGATAACCGCGCGAGCGACGTCGCCCTTTTTGACCTTGGAGTTCGGCATGGCCTCGCGAATCGATACTGCGATCACATCGCCGATGGTCGCGTACTTGCGCTTGGAGCCACCGAGCACCTTGATGCACAGGAGCTTCTTTGCGCCAGAGTTGTCCGCAACCTCGAGGGTCGTTTCCATCTGAATCATGGTCAGACCTCCACAGCCTTCTCGACGACGCGAGCCACGACCCAGTGTTTTTCCTTCGACAATGGCCGAGATTCGAGAATCTCGACGATGTCGCCGATAGCACAAGAGTTATCAGCGTCGTGCGCTTGGTATTTCTTACGTTTCGTAACGAATTTGCCGTACCGAGCATCGGAAATGCGCCTCCGCACCTCCACCACGACGGTTTTTTCCATCTTGTTGCTGGTGACACGGCCGGTCAACATGCGATTGTTTCCGGACATGGCTTACTCCTGCGCGCCCTTCGCGATCACAGTGTCCTGGGACCGCTCCTTGAGAACCGTCATCACCCGCGCGATGTCCCGACGCGTCTTTCGCATCGAGCTCGTGTTATCGAGCTGGTGCGTTGCGTTCTTGAGACGAGCGCGAAACAGCTCATCGCGTTTTTCTAGGAGCAGCGCTTGCAGCTCCTCATTATTCCGCTCGCGAATTTCTTTGCCTCTCACAGCGCACCTCCGCGGGCGATGAATTTCGTCGGGACGCCCAATTTGTGAGACGCGATCTCGAATGCGCGCCGGGCTTCGGCCTCGGTCACACCGGAAATCTCGTACATGACACGACCGGGCAAAACGACAGCCACCCACTCTTCTGGACTGCCTTTTCCTTTTCCCATTCGAGTCTCAGCCGGTTTGGAGGTCAGCGGCTTGTCGGGGAAAATCCGAATCCACAGTTTTCCAGACCGCTTGACGTACCGATTGACGGCCATACGCGCGGCTTCGATCTGCCGAGATGTTACCCAACCGGGTCCAGTTGCCTGCAGGCCGAAGTCGCCGAACGTGACGTCATGGCCCTTGTAGGCCTTGCCGCGCATCCGGCCCTTCATTACCTTTCGATGCTTTACTTTCTTTGGGCTGAGCATCTTCGTTTCCTACTGCTTAGGAGCAGGCGCCTTCTTGAGCACCTCGCCCTTGAAAATCCAAGTTTTGACACCGATGACGCCGTAGGTCGTATGCGCCTCGGCAAAGCCGTAATCGATGTCAGCGCGCAGGGTGTGCAGTGGCACGCGCCCCGCTCGGTACTTCTCCCGGCGAGACATCTCCGCGCCTCCAAGGCGTCCAGAGCACTCGACTCGCACTCCCTTGGCGCCAAATTTCATCGCAGTCGTGAGCGCCTTTTTTAAAGCCCGGCGAAACGCGACGCGTCTTTCGAGCTGCGTGGCGATATTCTCGGCCACGAGCTGAGCGTTGGTCTCGGCTTTACGCACTTCCTGGATGTCGAGAAACAAATCGTTGGAGGTGAGCTTCTGAACGTCTTTCTTCAGACCCTCGACTCCCGCGCCCCTCTTGCCGATGATGATTCCGGGCCTTGCGGTGCGGATAATCACCTTGCACTTATTGGCGGCGCGCTCGATTTCGATCTCGGCGATGCTGGCGTGCTTGAGCTTGCTCTTCACAAAACGCTTTATCGCGATGTCTTCATGTAGCCACTTAGCGTAATTCTTGTCCTGAAACCACTTGGAGTTCCAGGTGCGAATAATGCCTAGTCGCAAACCGTACGGATGTACCTTCTGACCCACGGCAGCCTCCTCGAGATCAGCGTATGCCGAGTACCACGCTGATGTGGCTCATGCCCTTCACAATACGCGTTGCGCGGCCCATGGCCCGCGGCCGCCAACGTTTCATGTTGGCTCGTGGCCCCATGTCAACGGTGAGGGTCTTAATGAACATAGAACTTTCATCCACGGCGGAGGATGCCTGCTTGGCGTTAGCCACGGCGGACTCCACCAACTTGCGGACCGGTAACGCAGCAGCCCGATTTGTGAACTTCAGAATATCGAGCGCGGCGCTGACGTCCATCCCGCGCACGAGATCCGCTATTACGCGGACTTTGCGCGGCGACATCCTGACGAAACGTGCGTTGGCCCTGGCTTCCATGACAACCTCACCCGATTTGGGCAGAAAAACCGTTTCTTCGACCGAGCTCCAACCTGGCGACTCTTTGTTACCGAGCTGGAATCACTCAAAAAAACAGCCCTTTCCGGCTCGTGCCTTCCGCAAAGGGAAGCGCTAATTACCACATCTACTCGTCTCGGTCAAGCGGAACTACGAGTCATTTTTACAAGTAATTCCGCTGCCCTCTTCTTACTTCTTCTTTGCCTTGCGATCGGCCGCGTGACCATGGAACGTACGGGTCGGAGAAAACTCTCCGAGCTTATGTCCGACCATGTTCTCGGTGACGTAAACAGCAATAAATTTCTTGCCATTGTGTACCGCGAAGGTAAGCCCCACAGCCTCAGGAATTATCACCGAGCGCCGAGACCAGGTTTTGATGACCTTCTTGCTGTTGTTGGAGCGAGCATCCTCCACTTTGGAGAGAAGGTCTATTTCTTCTTGCCGCGACGCGTGACAATGAACTTGTCGGTCGCCCGGTTCTTCCTGGTCTTGTACCCCTTGGTCGGCACGCCCCACGGAGTGCAGGGATGACGTCCACCAGACGATCTTCCCTCGCCACCGCCCATGGGGTGATCAACGGGGTTCATGGCCACGCCTCGAACGTGCGGTCTGCGCCCCATCCAACGCCTACGACCGGCTTTTCCAAGTCGGATCTGCGCATGCTGAATGTTGGACACCTGTCCAATCGTCGCGCGACACTCGATGTGTATCAGACGAACTTCGCCCGATGGCAATCGAACATGCGCGTACTCCTCGTCCTTGGCCATGAGCTGTGCCGCGGTTCCGGCAGAGCGCACGAGCTGTCCGCCTCGGCCCCGCTTGAGCTCCACATTGTGGATCATCGTTCCAAGCGGAATGTACCGAAGCGGGAGCGAATTGCCTGGTTTGATATCCGCGTGGCGGCTCGAAAGCACCACGTCGCCACAGCTCATCTGGTCCGGCGCCAGGATGTAAGCCTTTTCGCCATCGGCATAGTGAAGCAGAGCGATACGAGCCGAGCGGTTGGGATCGTATTCGATGTGCTTGACCACGGCAGGAATACCGACTTTGCGACGTCGGAAGTCCACGAGTCGATAATGCTTCTTGTGGCCGCCGCCTCTGAAACGAGTGGTGGTGCGTCCAGAGTTATTTCGACCACCGGACCTGCTCTTTGGCTCGAGCAGCGAAGGCTCGCCATGATCACGAGTGATCTCCGCGAAGTCCGATCCAGTCATGAAACGCCGACCAGCAGAGGTCGGTTTGTACTGCTTAATACCCATCGCTCACACCCCTTCGAAGAACTCGATGGTGTCGCCCTCTTTCAGAGTAACGATCGCCTTCTTCCAGTTCGGGCGCTTGTCGTAACGCCGACCAACACGAGCTGGTTTGCCGCGCATAACCAAAGTGTTTACGTCCATTACCGTGACGTTGAACAACTTCTCGACGGCCTGTTGAATCTCGATTTTGTTGGCCTTGATGGCAACCTCGAAAGAAACCTTATTCAGGTCTTCCTTCTGCTTCTCGCCCTTCTCCGTAAGGATGAGCGGGCGACGGATGATCTCGTGGAAGGACTTCATGCCTCTCCCTTCCTTTCGCGCACCGGACGCTCGAGTCGCTCTTGCACGTCGGCCACAGCGCGAGTCGTGATCACGAGCTGATCGTGCCGGAGAATGTCGAGCACATTCAGGCCCTGCGGCGTGGTAAATCGATGTGCATCGAGATTTCTCGTCGAATAGCGCAGATTGTCGTTCTGGTCTGTATCGACGATGAGGGCCTTATTGGCGCCCAGCACTCCGAGAGTCTCAGCCACGCGTTTTGTCTTGACCTCGGAAAGCTCGAACGAGTCCAGGACGATCATGCGGTTCTCTTTTACAAAGAGAGACAGCGCGCACGCCATGGCGCCCCGACGCACCTTCTTCGGAGGCGAAAAGTCATAGGATCGGGGACGCGGTCCAAAAATGGTGCCACCTCCCACATGATTCGCCGCACGCTCAGAACCCTGACGAGCGCGTCCCGTACCTTTTTGGCGAAAGGGCTTCTTACCGCCACCAGACACGGCGCTGCGCTCCTTGGCGCACGCGGACCCGGCGCGACGCCGGTTCAACTGCATGCGCACGATTTCGTGCAGGAGATACTCCTTGACCTCAGCGCCGAAGATGCGATCGCTCAGCTCGATCTCACCGACATCTTCGTTCTTCAGGTTCTTCACTTTCAACCTAGGCATCTCGAATTTCCTCCGCCAAGTCCCTTTCGAGCATCTTGGAACGGTTCAAAAAGCAGCTCGAGCTCAGCTCTTAATCTCGACGTCAACGCCCGCGCTCAGATCGAGCTTCATTAGGGCGTCGAGAGTTTGCTGGGTCGGCTCCAGTATGTCGATGAGTCTCTTGTGCGTGCGTATCTCGAATTGCTCGCGGGACTTTTTGTCCACATGCGGTCCACGCAGAACCGTGTATTTGTTGATCCGCGTCGGCAGCGGGATCGGTCCTGCTACGCGAGCGCCGGTGCGCTTGGCCGTTCCAACGATTTCAGACGTTGATTGGTCAAGCAGTTTGTGATCGTAAGCTTTGAGCCGGATTCTGATCTTCGTAGCCATGACGATTTCCTTCGCTTTACTCGATAATGGTGGCAACGACGCCAGCGCCAACCGTACGGCCGCCTTCGCGGATAGCGAAACGCATACCTTCTTCCATAGCAACTGGATCGATGAGCTCGACGATCAACGTCACCCGGTCACCAGGCATCACCATCTTGACGTCCTCGGGCAGCGCAATCGTGCCTGTCACGTCTGTTGTACGAATGTAAAACTGCGGGCGGTAGTTCGAGAAGAACGGAGTATGGCGACCGCCCTCTTCCTTCTTCAAAACGTA
>JALOQD010000267.1 GCA_025453525.1 Myxococcota bacterium | reverse complement strand
ATGGGCATTTCGATAAAAAACGAGGCTCACACCCTCGAGCCCTAGCTCTTTCGTGCGCGACGAAAGAAGATTCCGCCACTCTAGAGCCATCTGGCGACGCGCCTTCCAGTCTGCGTTATCGGACACCACTTCGTCTGGAAGGTCCACGAGAATGGCGAGCCGCTTGTCTCGCGAACCCACCCCGAACACTCTCTTTACGAGCTCCACGAGCTCCGTGTCACTCAATTGTCGAATCATGAAACGCTCCTCATGTGGCTGTTCCCCTTTGCGCCGGCCGTGCTCCTTCTGCCGCGCTCCTTTGGACGCATCTTCCTCGTGGGTCCAAGGCTATGGCAACGGCAGCCTGGGACGCAAGAGCTTTTCGATCACCGATTCCGTCTCGCGCCGAGGCTCTGTCTCGTGTAGTGTACGGCCCATGTCTTTGACTTCACAGACAGACATTGAACCGACGCGGCGAGCCCACAGTGTCCGCCTTCGCCTTGCAAGGTCACATAAAGCCACACCATGAACCTAGACAAAAACAAGCTCAAAAAGAAGATCACCCGGTGCGGCTATGTCGCGGTCATCGGCCGACCCAACGTGGGTAAGTCCACGCTCCTCAACAGCATCCTGGGCGAGAAGGTGTCCATCGTCACGCCCAAGCCCCAGACGACCCGCAACCGCATTCGCGCGATCCACAACCTCAAGCACTCGCAGATCATCTTCCTCGACACCCCAGGCATCCACAAGGCCCAGGGCAAGCTCGGCGAGTTCATGAACGACGAGGCGCTCGCAGCCATCGGCGACGCGGACGTGTGCTTGTTCATGATCGACTTATGTGAAAAAGGGCGCCGCGAAGGCCTCACCTCCGAAGAGCGGCGCATCGCGCAAACCTGCGGCGAATCTGGACGACCGGTGATCGCGGTCGTCAACAAGGTCGATGCCGTGGCCGACAAGAGCAAGATGTTGCCGCTGCTCAGCGAGCTCGGTCACCTGCCGGGAATCGTCGAAATCATCCCGATATCGGCCCGTTCAAAGGATGGTGTGGAGCTACTCTTGCAACAGCTCGCGCACCGTTTGCCAGAGGCGCCGTGGCTGTTTCCCGAGGATATGCTCTCGGATCAAGCCGAACGTTTCTTCGTGGCGGAGATGGTGCGCGAAGCTCTCACCGAGCTCACTCGGGAAGAGGTGCCCTACCAAAGCGCCGTGGTCATCGAGCGCTTCATCGAGTCTGAGCAGAGCTGCCTCGTCGAGGCCACGATATTCGTAGAAAAGGAAAGCCAAAAGGGCATCGTCCTGGGCAAGGGCGGCGCCATGATCAAGGCGATTGGCATCAAAGCCCGCAAGTCCGCGGAGCGCTTCCTCGGGGTGTCGGTCGTGCTGAAGCTCCACGTCTCCGTGTCCGAGGGCTGGTCGAAATCCGAAGGTGGCCTGCGACAGATGGGGTATGAGAAATGAGAGGCAGCCGCAAGCACGATCTCCCAGCTGTGCCGCCTCGAATAGGGCAACGGCCGATCATCGCCATTCTCGGTAGGCCCAACGTGGGCAAGTCCACGCTGTTCAATCGCATGGTGGGCCGCAGAGCCTCCATCGTCGAGGACAGGCCAGGCGTGACCCGCGATCGCCTCTATGCCAACACGGAGATCGAAGGCCGTCCCGTCACCCTCATGGACATGGGCGGATTCGAAGCCGTTCCCAATGGCCTGATGGAGGAGGGAGTGAGCCGTCAGTGTCTGGCAGGGCTCGAACAAGCGCATCTCGTGCTGTTCGTTGTGGACGGCCGCGTCCCCCCCACCAACGGCGATCACGAAACCGTCCAGCTCCTGCGCCGCAGCGGCCGGCCTTCCATTCTCGTCATCAACAAGGTGGATGGCAACCAACTGGCGAGCGAGGCCGGAGACGCCTTCTCCCTGGGCCTCGAGCCTGCGGTCATGGTCAGCGCTCTGCACGGGCGAGGCATGGCCGACTTGGAAGATCTCATCGTCGAACGGCTGCCCGAGCCACCGAAAAAGCGCAAGGACGACGAGGACGAAGAAGCGCAAGAGCAAATCTGCCGCGTTTCGATCATCGGAAGGCCCAATGCCGGCAAGTCCTCGCTTGTCAATAAGCTGCTCGGCGAAGATCGCCTTTTGACCCTCGACGAACCAGGCACGACCCGCGATCCGGTCGACACCCTGGTCAGCCGAGGCAGCAAGCAGTACGTGCTCATCGATACCGCCGGCATCCGCCGCAAGCGCAGCATGGAAAAGCTCGGCGCGGAAAAGCTGGCGGTCGTGGGCGCTCTCACGTCCATCGAACGCAGCCATGTGGTGGTCGTGCTCATCGATGCACAGCAGGGCGTGGCCGAGCAGGACGCCAAGATCCTCGGGCTCGCAGTAGAAAAGCACCGAGCCGTGGTCGTGGGACTCAATAAATGGGACATCGTACGGCGCGACGAGGACCAAAAGGCCCACCTCAAAGAGCGCGTTCGAGAGATCCTCTCGTTCATACCCTGGGCGCGCATCGTGCAGATTTCAGCGCTCACCGGCAGCGGCCTCGACAAGCTCATGGGCGCGGTGGACGACGCCTACGAGCAATTCAACCAGCGCGTGCCCACTGGCGAGCTCAACAGATTGTTCGAGGACATCATCGACCACCATCCGCCGGCCATGCGCAAGGGCAAGTCCGTGCGCCTGTACTACGCGACCCAAGCGAGCGTCAGACCGCCGACGTTCGTCGTGTACACCAATCACCCGGACCTTCTGCACTTCTCCTACGTGCGCTATATCCAAAACCGCCTGCGCGAGGCCTTTGGTTTCGAGGGCACCCCCTTGCGGGTTCTCCTGCGCGGCAAAAAGAAACGCGAAACCACCTAGCCAACTGACACAGAAATGTTTCCGATAAGAGACGATAATCAGACCCTGCGAAAATCCATCGTCACGTTCGGCCTCATCATCGCGAATGTGGTGGTTTGGGTGCTCGTCCAAGGGCTTGGCACGAGTCCCACGTTGATTGAATCCGTGGTCACGCTCGGGCTGATTCCTGGGGAGTTACTCGGCACGGTGGGCGCAGGCACGAGGGTCGAGCTCGGACCGAGCATCGCCTATGTCATCAAAGGCTCGCCCCACTGGTTCTCCCTGCTTTCCCATATGTTCATGCATGGCGGTTGGCTCCACCTGATCGGCAACATGTGGTTCCTCTGGGTCTTTGGCGACAACGTGGAAGACGCCATGGGCCGATTCCGCTTTATCGTGTTCTACCTGCTGTGCGGTCTCACCGCGGCCGGAGCACAGATCTTCTCTGACCCTTCGAGCACTGTCCCCATGGTCGGCGCCTCTGGAGCGGTCAGCGGCGTCATGGGCGCCTATGCCGTCCTCTATCCGCGAGCGGGTGTCCATGTGCTGGTGCTTCTGGGATTCATTCCTTTGCGGTTTGTCGTTCCGGCTTTTCTCATGCTCGTCTACTGGTTCCTCCTTCAACTCCTCAGCACATCCTTTGACCAAGGCGGCGGTGTGGCATTCTGGGCGCATATCGGCGGATTCATCGCCGGGGTCGTGCTCGTTTTTTTCTTTCGCGACGAAGAAATCGTCAAACAGCAGCGCGAGCTCATGCGGTGGAATCGGTGGAAACATCAAAGAGGCGAGAGACCCTCCTCTTCTTAGAAGTGTGAAAGGGCAGGAGAGCTCACTGCTCTGTCTCGGTCCCTAGGATCGATTCACAAAGCGCCTGGTGATTTGCGCAATCGTCGTACCACACGAACCAGTTGTCTTCGTCGCCGGCCATTTCGAACACATGGTTGCGCACTTCGCATACGTTGGGCAGCACCGCGCCGTAGCCCACCGGGAATTCAACGTATCCGATACCGCCGACCGGACCATCGGTGCCGCAGTTTTCGTCGTGGAGCTCGCCACAAGTACGGCCCATCGCCACCGTGTGCTCGGTTGTGACAAAGCCCTGATCCCAGTAGGGATTGAAGGCCCAGGGATCGTAACCGTCTTCATTGACTGGACCGTAGTTGGCGGCGCTGAAAAACAGACTGTGATAGTCCTCATAGTTGTCGGTCTCGGGATTGTACAAGGGATCGGCCCAGGTGCCCTGCCATAGCGCACACATGCGGTCAAACGCAGAGAGCACGTACGGATACTTACCGAAAAGGGCATAGCCGTAATGGCTGACGTAGACGCGGTATGTGCCGCCCTTGGCGAACGTGTAGGTGAGCCGGGCGATGTTGGACTTCGCTTCCACTGCCCTGGCTAGGGTTTTGCGTCCGTTGGCGCTGGTCAGTACGAGCTTGGCGCCGAGGCTCTTGGCTTCGGGCAAACGCCACTCCACGTTGAAGGTGACCGTCTCATCGGCCATCGCCTGGAAGGTGTAATAGTGGCCGAGGTCTCCGCCCTTGAGATCGGCTTTCGGGTTCTCGTTGAGCTCGATAGGGCCGAAACCAATCCAGCGACGTAGGGCGCTCTCGGATTCGGCGAGATCTTGGTCCTGCTCTTCCGCGCTCGTCGAATCGATGGACTCACAAGCCGTTGTCATGAGCAGGGCCGCCATAAGTGCAAGCAAACAGTTTTTCGTGGACAGCATGGATACTTATTCTCCTTGTTTATTCGGGCCTCGCTCCTTCGCGAGGGCTCCGGAGCCTCCCCAGGAGGCTGTTTTTCAGGAACAGCCGGACAGCTGAATAGACTCGCCGTAGCCGACACGGCAAGATCAAAATGACATTTGGGGTGAGAGAAAGAGATCTGACTGTTTATTTTTTTACCTACAATGGCAAGGAGTTCGTTTTGAGCCTTGGAGCGTTCCGCCTGTCAAAACCTCTGTCTGGCATCCCACCTTTTATTCAGCCAACGATCTTTGGGTCCTGACCACGCAGGGGACGGAGTGTCTAGGCCCTCAGTCGTTTGTAAGAAACGTCCGCGTCGTAGGGATAACCCCACCCCTCCCAGTAGCCGATCCGCTGCTGATCATCCACCTGCAATCGTGTGACGTACTTGGCGCTTTTATAAGCCCACTTACGCGGGATGACGAGCCTCGCCGGAAAGCCATGTTTCTTGGGGATGGTGTGACAGCCGATGCCGTAGGCGAGCAAGGTCTGGGCCTCTTGGGCGACCTGGAGCGGTATCGACTCTAGGTACATCCCTCCAATCGAGTGGATGGTCAAGTGAGTGGCCTGGGACAGAGGCTCGGCCAGACGAAGCAAGTCGCCGACCTGCACCCCGTTCCACGGCACGTCCGCAATGGTCCAACCTTCCACGCAATGAAAGTCCGCCCTCATGTCCGTGCGCGGCAGACGGACGAGCTGGTCAAAGGTCAGCTCGAGGGGGGTCTTCACCAATCCATCCACGACGAGCTTCCATGAGCCCAGCTGCGCTAAAAGCTCCTCACTCTCCACGGTTCGCTCGCCCCAATGGCCAAACACGGAGTCTGTGTTTGGCCCTTCGGAAAAGGGAAAGTCACAGTCCACTGGGTCAGTATCCAAGGTGACGGTCGCCTGCCCTCCGGTGCTGCTCGTACTCTCTGGCTCGGTTTGCGTGAAATCGCCGTCGCCATCGACGAGCGAGCAGGCCGCGAGCCATTTTCCAGACAAGGCCAGCACTGCGCCCTTGCCGAGCCATTCCAGGGCGGCGCGGCGCTCCAGGAGCTCCTCCACAATGGGTTTAAACGGCTTGTCCTGTCGCATGGCGCCTCCTTTCGGAATGCTAGGCTGAAGACAAGGAGTCATTCGAAGCGAAGGCGTTACGCGTGGAACCGTGAGCGGGCCTTGCGGAGCCGACGGACAGACGTGAGAGGCGGTTCACCGCCACCGAGTTCGACAAGCTGCCAAACGAGCTCTAGAATATCTCCTCGAAGAGCAGAAAATCGACCTCTCCCCTCACCCGATCCCTCACGACTTCGTTCCATTCTCAAGGGGAGGTTCCTTGGAGTACGACCATGATCGAAACCAAGTATCGACGAAGAGAGGACCGTCGCCAGGGGCAAGACCTGGTGCTCAAGCTGCTCACCGCGTTCGGAGTGGCCACAGCGCTGTTCACGGTCGCGGCCCTACTGCTGCTCGGGCAGGCCAAACCTCACGCGTTCGCGGAGTTCGATAAAGAGGCCTTCGTGGTCAGGTCATACTGGAATCCGGTGTACGCGCAGGCGCTGTTCTTCGTGATGCTCGCCGGGTTTGCCCTCGGCCTCATCGGCCTGCTGCTCAATACGCGACGCCTTAAACGCCGGAGCGACTCGATCCGCCTCAACCTCGTGTTCCTGACCGCGGCCTCAGCGCTCGGAATGCTGGTGTACCTCTACTACTTCTGACCGCGCCTTCGGTGTTCTCGCTGATCGGGACAAGCTCACCAGCGCTGTGAGCTACCTATGCGTCGTGAGAACGAAACGGGGATCCGGCAGGCAAGCTCGAAGAGTTGTTGCTAACCCAGCGTTCGCTGCCGGCTGTCCCCTCTCGGTTGTCCTTGGAGCGGGTGGGCGAGCTCGTCATTCTGGTGACCGGTACCCTCCACAATGGGTTTGAACGGCTTGTCCTGTCGCATGGCGCCTCCTTTCGGAATGCTAGGCTGAAGACAAGGAGTCATTCGAAGCGAAGGCGTTACGCGTGGAACCGTGAGCGGGTCTTGCGGAGCCGACGGACAGACGTAAGAGGCGTCGGGTCATCTGGAATCCGGCTCGAAGAGGTGAGAACTGCGGATGCTGACTCGGAGACTCCTACTGATCGCAGGAGGCGGTCAGTCGAACGTTGTCGTACAGAATGACTGTACGATTGGACGCCTCATCCATCTTCGAGAGCCTAATGGCGATCCTTTCACCAAGGTTCGCGTGGTTCGACCCTGTCTTGAAAACGAGGATGTTTGATTCGGACATATCAGACCCGCTCACCACTCCGCTGACAGAATCCAGATGAGTCTCGACGCCTGTCGAATCGTTTTTCGCCCATAAGCCCACTAGATAGGCGGAGGTTGGGGCGGCTTCGTTCGATCGCCGCCCGGCATTGAAGCTGAGGGTGTAGGTGGTGTTTTCAGTGAACTTCTCGTCAAAACGAGCACTGGTTGTCTCGAAGTGGGTCTGGGAGAATACTTCTGAAGTATAAAGGCTCAAAACCTGCGTGCCCCAGGCCGTGGTGAACTGCCCGCCGCTCTCGTCCTCGAGATGGACGTAATCTGGGTGGCCGAACACCACCCAGCCAGAAATCTTATTTTTTCCAGTGCCAGACTCCCCGATATCCTCGAAACTCTCGTAAAAAAGGGTTGTCTCTTGCAGAGGGCAGTCAGTATCAAAGGCGGAATCGGAGGTCGTGGCCGAAAGTGTTCCGGTGTCATTCTCCGTTTGGGTTGTCGTGTCTGAAGAAAGTGTTCCGGTGTCATTCTCCGTTTGGGTTGTCGTCTCTGAATCGTGTTCGTAGTTCAGCGTATAGTCGAGGCTGCAGCCCATCGCCGCCCAAACGAGGAAGAGCGACAAGTTCATGCTCTTTTGAAGAGCCGCTGAAAAATGTCTTTTGAACATATCAAAACCCTTAGCGGCTGTGAACCCAGGCTCCACTGCCATGATAGCCCAACTTCAATTTATGTATCATCTCGAGAATTGCACCTTAAAGACAAATGTCCACTGGGATCCGGCACTGGGATCCGGCTGTGAGACGTGAGAGCCCACTCGAACTCGGCAGCGACCATTCGATGCAGCTCTCCGGGCCGGCGCCTGGAGGGCGACTCCGAGGTCACGACGAAGCGACACGAATTGTGGTGGCAGTTGTTCTCGACCACCCAATGGCCGCGAGAAATCGTAATCCACGGCTGGGGTGTCAACGCGCCTTGAGCGAGGCTGGTCACGGAGTAACGCTCGTCGGATTTCAGAGAACAGGTCCCACCCAAAGGGAGAACAGGTCCCACCCAAAGGGAACAGATGAATATCACGCGGTTTCTCGGGAGCCGGTTGCTTGCGGAGTCAGCATCGGCAGTCACCGAGGCTTCTTGGCAGCGGGCCTGGGCTCGATTGGGACGCGGTGGGCGATGTGGCGCCCTGAAATTCAAGCGCGGTCTGGCCCGACTGGGCTCTGTGCTAGCTCATCTGGGCGCGAACGCCAAGTCATCAGGCGCAGCTCGACCTGGGGTGTCGACGTTTGGGGGTTTCGGACGCGCGTTGTCGGTCCTAGCCGATGGGCACGGCGCAGGACGGTGGGTAGCTGCCTCTCGGCCACTCCACGGTTGGTCTCTTGCCAGCCTGTGCGGCGTTGACAAAACCGTA
>JALOQD010000266.1 GCA_025453525.1 Myxococcota bacterium | reverse complement strand
GGCAATGTCGGTCCGACGCTTCCGCCGCGAGCACCGCTATGTTGACCTTGGTTCCTGGGGCTACGCTGAAGTGGGACATCCTGACCATAAGATCAGTCCCCAGATCCCCTGGCCAGTTTTCGGCTCGTAAGCGGGTCGTTGTTTTTTTTCGGCAATGCGTCACTCCAGTTCTTCTCCAAATTCAACAAGCGGGCTTGAATCGTGCTAGCCTTTCGCAACACAGTAAACGAGGAAGAGGAGGTTGCTCATGAAAACGCTGCTCCGTGTGTTGTGGGGGGTCTGGGCACTGCTTCTATTCGTTGTTCCGCTCGGCTGCGGAAACGAGACCGACGAGGGCGAGGCAACATCCGACGGTTCAGACTCGGGGATTCATGATACCGACACAACGGACGGTATTGTGATCGACCACACTCTGACCGATCTGTCTGAGATTCCGAGCTCGGCCATCCAAACAGCTGTGAGCGGCTTGCACATCGCCTACAACCACACGAGTCATGGATCCCAGCTCATCACGGGCATGGGATCCCTGGCGACGTATCCGGCCTTCGGATCGACCTATGCCTTTGGCAGCAGCGGCCTGGACCTACGAGACGGCGCAATCCCAGGCGCAGTGCAGGATCTGAGCCAAGGCGATTCGGTGGACGAGAACGGCGACACGCCATGGGTGGGGCAGACCCGAGACTATCTCGACGACCCGGCCAATGCGGATATCAACGTCGTCATCTGGTCGTGGTGCAGCATCAACGAACATGATGCTCAGCGCTATGTGGACAACTTGGAGAAACTCATCGCGCAGTACCCGAAGGTGACTTTCGTGTTCATGACCGGTCATGCCGAAGCGCAAGGGGAGGACACGACGACCCATTCAGTGCACTACAACAACCAGCTCATCCGGCAGCACGCAGCGAGCCATGGCCGCGTGCTGTTCGATTTTGCAGACATCGAGGCCTATGACCCAGATGGAGACTACTTCTGGGACCAGAACATGGACGACGCCTTGAGCTACACTGGCGGCAACTGGGCGCAGGAGTGGATTGCCCAGCACCCCTCCCACGAGTTGTCCTTGCTGACCATGGGCACCGATGGGTTTGGCGGCACGAGCGGCTGCGCCCACTCCGTCCTCCCCCAGGAAGCCAACCTGAACTGCGTTCTCAAGGGTCGCGCGGCCTGGGCTCTGTTCGCACGAATAGCGGGATGGAACGGTCAGTAGATTCTCGGCCCATCAGAGTTACGCTGTCTCTATTTCGAGAGGGTTGGGTTGCCTTGAAGCCTCGCCGTGGGGCGCGGTTTTTCCTCGGATAGCACCTCCACGTCGAAGGCGAGCGAGACGTACCACACCGAAAGGCTCGGACGCGTCACCATGCTCTCGTTCGATGCGGTCCACTGAAAGCCCGCGTCCAGCCTCAGCTGCGTCCTTTTCAGAGAAAGGCCCAGTCCCATGCGTCCGCCAAAGCTGCCGCCGACGGTGTTCTCCAACGTGCGCGACTGGAAGGTCCGTATGTCGTTGGGCATCTCGACCCGAGTCCTTGCGACACCCAGTCCACCGAGGGCGGTCATGTCCAAACGCGCGCGCCCAGACAGAGCGGCTGTCCAGCCCAAGCCGACCACCACAGGCACGAGCAGAGTGCTCACATGGGCGCGCCGCGGTTCGACATTCTCCGGGAGATGGGCAATGGGAAAATCTCCGCCATCGGAAAAGAACATTCCGCCGACGAGCGCGTGCACAGACTGCTGGTACCAAAGCGCGCGGCTCGTGAGGGACAATCCGAGCCATGGGCCCAGGGTGTCGTAGATGCTTCCCGCAAGACCGGCTGTGGCGCAAAGAGCCAAGCTGTCAAAGGCAAACACGGCTTCGGCTTCGGCTTCGGGCTTGGTCAATGGCGGCGCTGGAGGAAAGACAATCGACACGGTGCGTTCCACAGGTGGCCTGTCGACCCGCGCCAGGGTGAGCGTGAGGTAACCGTCTTTTCTACGGGAGGTTTGAACCCGAAAGGTGAGCACTCCGTCCGCGGAGCGCCGAAGGCCCCTGACCGCGCCTTGGGAGGCCGAGAGCACGAATTCGCTCTCTTGTTCGGTCACGAGCGAACCGTCGTCGGCGACGAGCACACCGAACACCTCGAGGCTCTGCCCAGCGATGAGTGGCGAAGAATGGGGCACGGGAAACAGCGCCACCCCAGCCGGAGGCAACGCGCCGAGGTCGACGGGTCGCGCTTGCTGGTCGTAGCCGCACGAGATCCCCGGTGGCACATGGACTGGGATCTCGGCCATCCCCCTGGCATTGGCCTCTCCAGGCCCGAATGAGGCCGTTCCGATCTGAATGACAGCTTGGGCCAACGGCCTGGTACGCACCATCGCCGTGCCTTGACCCACGAGGGGCACGGCCACATAGCCGAATTTCCACCTCCCGCCGTGCTGCGACATGACGGTGACGATGTCCACATTGGGAGCGAACCCCTGTGGTGGAAAGTATTGGGCCGTGACGCGTCCATTGGCCTCGATGCGGATTCCGGCGAGTGAGCCGAGAGCGGCTCCGACCGTCACTTGCCCAAAGCCCGGGGGCACCTCCGCTTCTACGACCACGTTCATGGGAGCGCCGAGCAGCAAGAGCGTTGGTCGCACCTCGATCCACAAGTCACCGCCACGCGCCGGCACAGCGGGAGGTTCGCCCTGGGGAGGACATCGAAGCGCCTGGGAAGTGTGTGGAAACAGCAAGACGACGAGCACTGGGAGCCAGGGCGCTATGAAGAGGGGCTTGATTTTGTCGTCGGTCCCCATTTGATTTTTATCTCATTAATCGGTGCACTAGGATCGACCGTCACGCAAGAAAAGGAACGCGTTTTCCGGTGTCCTGCCGCATCCTCTGAGACCACCTCAATATCGTTTCTCCCTCGGTGCAGGGGGACTCGGACAAAGAACCGGCCATCGAGCGTGACGCTGGCCAGGACGCCGTCGGCCATCACCCTCGCTCCAGGAGAGCTGCGTCCCGAGAGCACGATGAAGGACTCGCGCTGAACGATACACCCCGGATCGACAACGCGGAGCAGGAGATCCACGGGCATGGGCTGCGGATCGGAAACGGAGCCATTGGAGACGATAGACTGAAAGCCCTGCGGCACCTCGACCTCGCTTGCGCCAGACGAGAGATCGACTTTACCGGTCCGCGTGGCCACGGCGATCGTTTCTCCGGCTTGCAGAACCGTGAACAGTCCCTCTTCGGTCGCCGCTACGGCGTCTCCGTCGCGGCTCTCGATGCGAATGCGCTTTCCAGGCTCGTTGTAATCAATGTCGACTCGGCCGCCCATCAACTTCAGAATTTGGCCGTTTTCTTCGTCTCCCAAGATCTGCAACTCACCGCGCTCCTTCAACTCGACCGTGGAGCGCCCGCCGATGGCGAGTCGAACCCGAGAGCTCTCGCCTGTGCGCACGCCTTCCTTGCCTTCGAGCAGCGCCCCGACGCGCAAGGGGTCGACAGCTTGCGACGACGTGCTCACTTTGTCGACCTTGCCCTCGAAGGCGAGAACCCGCATGCCTTGGACAAGGGCATTCGGCCTGGGCTTCCCATCACTGTCCTGCGGTCGCGGCTTTGAGACCTCGGGCTGCTCGGCTCTTTTTTCGCCAGAGCTCCGCAAGTGGGCTGTCGTCCAAAGACCGACGACCACGAGCGAGACGATGAAAGAGGAATACAGCGCGATGCGCCTTGCCGTTCGTGAAACCATCATGTCGTCGCCATGGCCTCTTAAGATCGCGAGAGGCGCGCCGCTCCGGGTAAATATATCTTTATACGCGTGCCTTTGCCTGGTTCGGATTCTAGCACGATGCGGCCCGAGTGCTCTTGAACGATTCTCTGGACCAGAGATAGGCCAAGTCCTGGCGAGCCCGAGCTCGGCGAATTCGTGGTGAAGAAGGGATCAAAGGCGCGAAGCCGAACGTCCTCGCTCATACCAGGGCCATTGTCCGAGACGACGACTTGAACAGCCCCGCCCTCCATGGTGCTGACGGAAAAGCCGATGACTCCGCGGTTCGGCAAGGCGCGCAGGGCGTTGTCGACGACTTGAGACAGCGCGAGCTCGAGATCCGGGCCAATGCCATGAACGCGGCACATGGAGGGTGGTTCGAAATCCGTGTCGACCTGGATGTGCTGCTCCTCAAATCGCGTGGCATGAAGGTCGATCACCCGATTCACGATCTGGGACATGTCGACTGGCCGCATGTGCTCGTGCACCTGGGATTGAGAGATCCGCAGCAAGGTATTGACGATGTCGGCCACTCGGCGGGCATTGGTCGAAATGGCCAGCAATCCCTTGGCGAGCTCCGTTTGGGGCGGCGCCGCTGACTCCAAGAGCTGGGCAGTGCCGATGACGACCGTAAGGGGGTTGTTGATCTCGTGCGCCGCGCCTGAGCCGAGCTCACCGATAGCCGCGAGCTTCTGGGTGCGCAGCATCTGCTCATGCGCCTCGCGAAGGGCTGCGGTGCGCTGCTCCACTCGCTCGACGAGCTCCTTGTTCCACGCCTCGATTTCCTGCGCCATCTTATCGAAAGCCTGGGACAGCCGACCGAGCTCGTCCGAGGAGTTGAGGCCGATTTTCGTGCTGTAGTCTCCGGTTGCGAGGCGCTGCGCCGCCGCTTCCAAGCCTGCGATGGGAACCGTGAACTCCCGGGAGAGAATGAGCCCGCCGATCACGGCCATGGCAAGGCTCACCGCCAGCCACACTGCAGTGATCTTGTAGGCCTCTACGATGGGGCGTCGCAGCTCCGCCTTGCTCTGCTCGATGACCAGTCGCCAGGCGCTTCCCGTCACATCCGCGGCCGTGGACATCACCTCGAGCCCGTCGGGATAGAACCAGTCGACAAGGGGCTTTCGAGAAAGCTGTGCGAGTACGGATTGGGGTATGTCGCGCTGTGCCGGAGGGCCTCCGCAAATCGTCGCACCGCCAGTGTCTACGAGTCGTACCGTTGCAGCGTGGGTGCCGTATTCGGCAGACATGGTGCACAACTTCGAGAGCGATATCTCCACGGCTAGAACCCACGGACGATCGCCTTCCTCGCGCCGTCGGAGCTCCTTGGCGACGACCAAGCGTGGATCTCCCCCGCTCCCCCGATAGACTGGGCCGATGGCGGCGCTGGCGCTGAGCGCAAGCCTTAAGGGGACGTGCAGGGCGAGCTTCTCGAGGTCCGACGGTGAAGGCGCCTGTCGAGAGAGCGAGGCGGCGAGCTCTGGGCTCGGCTGAAACGGCGGCACCACGGCCTTGCCGCTCCCATCGATGATCGCCACGAGCGTCGCGCGCGGCATTTGGCGGTAAGGCAGTTCTTGCGCACGCCTCAAGTCGTCGAGCATCAGCTCGCGAAATGGCACACCCAATGAGACGGCTTCGAGATCCTCGAGCGTTCTCTCAAGCCTATCGCCCACGCGGCTGCTGGCAAGCCTCGCGGTGTGGACGAGCTCCCTGCCGATGCGCTGCTCGGTCATCCGCGAGAAAGCAAAGACGACGAACAGATTGCCCAAGAGAAAAGGCACGGTCGTGCCCAAGGTGAAAAGCAGAAGGATTTTAGTGCGGATACCCATCGCCCTATTAGTGTAATGGGAAAATCGAGGTTGCGCGAAGGTCGTCTCTCAGCGAGGCGCTGGACCGATGAGAGACGTGATCGTGACGGGGTAGTCCTCTACTTCTCCGTCTGGTGCAAACCCGGAGGGCGGCAGGCCGGCCAGAGTGGAAAAGCGCACCCGCAGGAAAGTCTCATAGCTCAGGCCCGGTCCCAAGGTCGGCAGGGAAAATCCGACTTCGTGCTCTCCGGTCGAAAGCTTCGAATCCGCTATGATGGTTTCATTCGTGTCCTCGAAATCGCCGTCGCGGTTGAGATCGATCCAGGCTTGCAGCCAGCAGGTCGCGACCAGCCCCTCGCATACCGCGCTCACGGACAGGATGTTCTTGCCTGTCTTGAAAATGAGCTCTTTGTCGCTACCCGCGATGCCGTCCTCGTCGTCCTTGTCGGCATTGTCATCCCCGTCGGCCTTGGCCGAGGGCTGGCCATCGGGCTCCGCGTCCACCGCTTCTCCGAGTTGCACGCCCTTGGCGATGAGGTGGTAAGGACCTCCGTTGTCTCGGGTCGTCTGGTAACCGGGGTCTCTGGCATCTTGGGGCAGGTCGCCGTAGTCGGCTTGGCCAGAGAGGAGAATACGCACCGCGGTGTCCTCGACCTCTCCATCTGGCGCAAGGCCCGTGGTTCCGAGGTTCTGCGAAGAGGAAAGACGGAAGCGGGCAAACGTGGAAAGCTCGCGCTCCGACACCGGCGCGTCGAACTTCAGGGTGTTCATTCCGTCGCTGAGCGGTTCGTTCACGAAGATCTGCTCACCCGCGTCATCCCAATCATAGTCACCGTTGAAATCGATCCATCCCTGGAGCACAGGCTTCGCGGACAGCCCGGCGCAGGTCAGCCACACGTTCACCAAATTGGTCTCTCCCGCCACCACGGCTGTGAGAGAGACGCCATCCTCGTCATCCAGGTCGGTCAGGTCGTCGCCGAGGCCTGGGTTGCTCGTGGGTGCGTCGAGCTCGTCGTCGACTTCTTTTCCGAGGAAGCATCCATGGGCGTGCACCGCATGGCGGGCTCCGTTGTGGGCCAGGAGAGTGGGATAAAAGGAATCCGAACCCGCAACATCGGGGGCGTCGCCAAAGTCGAGCAGCTGGAGGCTCGTGTCGCTATCGGTGTCCGAGCCCGTGCTCGTAGCTGTGCCCGTGCTCGTGTCGCTCACTGTTTCGGTTTCAGAGGCGCTGCTCGTGTCCGTGCCCGTGACAGTTTCGGAGACCGTGTCGGTATCGGTGGCGCTGTCGGTGGACGATGGCGTATCGGATTCGCTTCCGGTCTGCGTATCCGTGGCGCTCTGGCTTTCTGTCGCGGTGTTTTCTTCTGTGGTCGTGTCGGTGTCGGTGTCGGTGACGGTCGTATTGTCGGAATCGTCGCTGAATGAGGAAGTGGAAGAGCTCGAGTCGCTATCTTCGACAATTGAATTCGGCGTTCCGCTGCCGCCGCAGCCTAGCATGGCGGCAACTTGTAACAGCAATGGGAAAGCAAGAACCTTGCGCATATGACCCTCCACCTGGTGTTCGTCGAACCGATTCCAAGCTGCCGGTTTTGTTTGGCGACATTATCCATGCTGGTGCGTTCGAGCGCAACTGGTTAGAATAGCGCCGACGAAAGCTCGGGCTTGGGGAGAAAGAAAAGAGGCCCTGCGCCGATGATCCGCTACGACGAACCGCTCATCCGACCGCCGTCAGAGGCCGACAGCCTCATCCTTCAAGCCTCGCTCGGCTGTTCGCACAACGGCTGCGCTTTTTGCTTTACCTATCGCAGCAAGTCGTTTCGCCCAAGGCCCCTCCACGAGCTGCTTGCGGAGATCGACTGGGCAGGAGAGAACCTCCCAGATACCAACAAGGTCTTTTTGGCCGACGGCGATGCCCTGTGCTTGCCCACCCAGACACTGCTCGCGGTCCTCTCGGCCATCAGCACGTCCTTGCCAGGAGTGCGTCGCGTGTCGTCCTACGCGGCGCCCGGAAATCTGTTGGAAAAGAGCCTCACCGAGCTCGAGGAGCTGCGCAGCGCCGGGCTCTCGCTCCTCTACCTGGGCCTCGAAACCGGCCATGACGACGTCTTGAAAGCCATCAACAAGGGCGTGACCGCGGAGCAAATCCTCGAAGGTTGCGACAAAGCTCACCGGGCGGGAATGAAGCTGTTCCTCACCATCGTTCTCGGCCTCGCGCCGCCCCACCTCGCCATGGAAAACGCCCGAGCCACAGCCAAGCTTTTGGACGGGATCTCCCCGAGATTCGCCGGCGCTCTGTCCCTCATGCACCCAGACGACGGGCAGCGCTACGCGAGCCGCATCGGCGATGCCACCTTTCGGCCCAGCACACCACAGGAATTGCTGCAGGAGTGCCGAGAGCTCGTGGCGCACATCAACGCCGGCGGCATGATGTTCTATACCAACCACGCCTCCAACTACTTGCCCCTGGCCGGCACGTTGCAAAAAGACAAGGCCAAGCTCTTGCGCGCCTTGGACGAGGCCTCGCTCCAAGCTTTCGCGAGGCAAACCCACTGCGCGCCGGGGTCATTTTCATGCTCATTGGTGGTCGCAGCAGCGGTCATGAGCGTTTGCTCAGAAAAGAGCCTCGGAAAATGCCCCTCGGCTGCAACGCGGGATGCCTTACTCCAAGCTTTCGCGAGGCATTCCCGCTGCGCGCCGGGGTCATTTTCAACTTCATGGGTGATCGCGGGTAGCGGCCGCAGGCCATCTTCGAAGCTCGAGATGTCTTCTATTTATCTGAAAGATTGACACGCTGGTCCATCTTGCCTTTTTATTGTTTAGTACGATCAACAATGCCCCCCCCGGAGGTATCGATTCAATGCTCGGAAGTTACGTTCCCCAAAGAGTTTTTTTCACGCATGGCGTGGCAACCCATAAAAACAAGCTGCAGTCCTTCGAGGGCGCTCTGCGCAAGGCCGGAATCGCTCCGCTCAACCTCGTCTCCGTCTCCAGCATTCTGCCGCCCCACGCCAAGATCATCACCAAGGCCGAGGGCGTTGCGCTGCTCAAAGCCGGACAGATCACCTTTTGCGTCATGGCCCGCGAAGAGACCAACGAGCCGGGCCGTCTCGTTCATGCCTCTGTGGGCCTGGCGCAGCCCGCTGACCCGGCTCAGTACGGCTATCTGTCGGAAGTGCACGGCCATGGTCAGACAGCCAAGCAGTCAGGAGACCACAGCGAGGATCTCGCGGCGACGATGCTCGCCGAGACTCTGGGCATCGAGTTCGACCCAGACACGGCCTACGACGAGCGTAAGGAAATCTACCGAATGAGCGGTCGCATCGTTCACACCCGCTGCGCCACCGCTGCGGCCAAGGGCGACAAGGATGGCCTTTGGACGACGTGCGTTGCGGCGGCGGTGCTGCTGCCCTAGTCAGGCGACTTTCGAGGAAAGAGGAAGCATGTCTTTTGTCTTCAACTTCGGCTTTGACCAACCAGGCGCTGCATGGAACGAGAGCTACCTGGCCTACCTGTTCGCAGGCAATGGTCGGGAATACGACCTAGGACGCCTCGGTGGCCCCATGGCCGTGGCCGACGCGACCCGTTACATCGAGCTGTTCGAAATGCAGCTCGGGATTTCTCCCTTAGATACAGGGGTCTACGCCGAGATGATCGGTACGGCCAATCCCGTGGTGGCGGCGAGCAAGAGGGCCGAAGAGGCTCGCAGTCACGGCGCGTTCCCCATCCTCGTGGGCGAGGACAGACGCACCACCGAAGCGTCCTGCGAAGCACCGCTCGTCGCGCTATGGGGCAAGCTCGGCCGCAATGAGGCAGACGAGCCGAATCTGCTCGCGTCCAATCCCGCCGTGCTCGCCGGTGTGCGCGCCGCGACCTCCAACTCGTTCAAGTCCGTTCCGAGCAGCGCCACCATTTTACCGCCCCGCGCGCTCATCAAGTGGCCCGACGCCATGCGCGAGTCGGTCGCCAAGCTCGAGGGGCCGGTGCACCTGTCCATCGATTTGGATGTGCTCTCGCCGTCTGCGGCCCAATGCTCGCGCTCCGTTGAGCCAGGCGGGCTTGGATGGTACGACCTCATCGACATGATCGACATCGTTTGCCAGGGGCCCGGACTGGTCTCCGCCGATCTCATTGGCACCGCGACCATCGGACCGCGGACACCGGCGGCCATTCTCTGCGCGCAGATTCTCGTTCGACTCGGCGCGATGGTCGCATCGAGGCTCAAGCGATGAGGCGGCCCTCGCACCTGGCCGTTCTCGCGCTGCCGTTCGAGGTCACGACTTCGTTCCAGAAGGGCACGGCCTACGGTCCGTCAGCCATCCTCCAAGAAATCGAGGTGATGGATGTTTTTGATCTGACGCTCGGCCGTTCGCCGTTCGACGGCGTGCCGGTTACGATGATTCGACCGCACGGTCCCGAGCTGACGGATCAACGGTTGCAGCAGGCCATAACCTCCAGAATCATTACAGAAATCCTCAGCAGTGGTGGATTTCCGATCAGTCTAGGGGGAGAGCATACCGTGTGTTTGGGGCCGATATCCGCGGCCTCGGCCCTCGGCCCCCTCGGCGTGGTGCACCTGGACGCTCGAGCCGACCTGCGCGTCGATGACAAGGGAGAACGGTTCAGCCACACCGCGGTGATGCATCGCGTGCTGGATATCGGCTGCCCAGTGCTCGGCGTCGGCATCCGCTCCATGGGCGCACAGGAGGCAGAGGTGCTCGCCACACACGAGCTCAGCCAAGTGAGCGGCCGGCAGTTCCGGGACAGCACGGATTGGTACGGGCTCATCGACGCGCTTCCCGAGCGCGTCTATCTGACAATCGACATGAACGTGTTCGACCCTGCGGATGTTCCGGCAGTGAGCGCTCCTGTGCCTGGGGGGCCGGGATGGGATCAAGTGTGTGATTTTCTGTTTCACCTGTTCGAGCGCAAAGACGTCGTGGCCGCGGATGTCGTGGAGCTCTCGCCTGGCCCAGGAGAGATGAGCTCCGTGAGACTCGCAGCCAGGCTCGTGGGCATGATGACCGGCCTGCGGTTCTCTTAAGAAATCCCATGCGAGCGATGATTCTCGCCGCGGGTCTGGGAACGCGGCTTTCGCCCATCACCGACGCACACCCCAAGGCGCTCGTGCCCGTGGCCGGCGTGCCCAACATCGTGCGACTTCTCGTGCATTTGCGAGAAAGCGGCATCGCCGAGATCGTCATCAACACCCACCACCTCGCCGAGGTTCTCCAAGCGGTGCTCGGAGACGGCTCGGCCCACGGTGTGGCCATCGCGTACTCCCACGAGAAAGAGCTGCTCGGCACCGGCGGAGCCATCAAGCGGGCATTGCCGCTGCTCGGGAGCGAGACCTTTGTGGTGCTCAACGGCGACGCCCTGTTCTTACCCGACCTGCGCTCCATCCTCGCGGCGCATCGAAAAGCAAACGCCATGGCAACGCTCGTGGTGCGAGAAAATCCGAGTGAAGCATCGTTTGAACCGGTCCGAGTCGACGCCCAAGGCCGCATTCGCAGCGTGCTCCACAGCGGAGCTCGAACGCCAAACACGCGGTCCACCATGTTCACCGGCACCCACATTCTCGAAAGGTCCATCGCCGAACACTTGCCCGATTCGGGATGTATTGTGCGCACCACCTACGTCAAGCTCGTCGACGCCGGCGCTCATTTGCAAGGATACCTCCACGGCGGCGCGTTCTTCGATCTCGGTACGCCCAGTCGCCTCCTGCAAGCCAACTGCGCCATTGCCACAGGACAAGCCCGGATCCCAGGCTACGAGCCCAGCGAGCTCGGCGTGCACATCGGACGCGACGTCGTGCTGGGCCAAGGGTGTCGCATCGGAAAGGGCACGGTGCTCTGCGACGGAGCGGTCGTGGAGAACGGCGTATCCCTGGAGCGCTGCCTGCTCATGCCCGGCGCGATCGCGCGAGGCGACCTCTGTGATGCGATCTTGATGTCCGATGGAACCGTGGTACAGGGCTCACTCTTGCTTGAACCCTAAATTTCAAACGCCTCTTCCAGAATCATGTGCTGTTCGAGATCGTGGCTCGCGTGGGAACCGGTGGCTGGGCTCGACGACTCGGCTCTGGCAACGCCTCGCACCGGATGGCGCTCCTGGAGTTTCGGGGCGAGCTTCAGCAGGAAGTAGGGCAGGGCGCCCATGTTGGAGGGCTCCTCTTGCACAAAGAAGACCGGTGTGTTTGCCGCGTACGGCGCAAGGACCGCGGCGAGGTCTTCGAACTGCATGGGGTAGAGCTGCTCTAGGCGCACGATGGCCACGTCGTTTGCCTGCCGCTTCTGCCTATGGCTTGCCAGGTCGTAGTAGATCTTGCCTGAGCAGAGAAGCACGCGCCGCACCTTTGCGGGGTCTGCGGAGTCGTCCGCGAGGATGCGCTCGAAACGCCCTTGGGCCAGGTCGACGAGGGGCGAGGTGGCTTCGGTGGCTCGCAGCAAGCTCTTGGGCGCCATGAGGATCATGGGTTTTCGAATGGGGCGCAGCACCTGACGCCGCAGGGCGTGGAAGTACTGGGCCGGCGTCGTGAGGTTCATGACTTGGAGATTGTCCGTGGCACAAAGCATCAAAAATCTTTCGAGCCGCGCACTGGCGTGCTCAGGGCCCGTCCCCTCCAGCCCATGGGGGAGCAGGAGCACTAACCCGCTGCGGCGCTTCCACTTGGTCTCGCCGCTGGCGATGAACTGATCGATGTACACCTGGGCCGCATTGGCAAAGTCTCCGAACTGGGCTTCCCACAGGATCAGACCATCGGGCCAGGCCAGGCTGTAGCCGTATTCGAATCCGAGCACCGCGCCTTCGGAAAGAGGGCTGTTGTGAATCTCGACCGGAGCGGCATCCACCCCGAGGTTCGAAAGCGGCATGTAGCGCGCATCGTTCTTCATATCGTGGAGCACGGCGTGCCTGTGGCTGAACGTACCGCGCTGGCTGTCTTGACCCGTGAGTCGAACGCGCACGCCTTGCAGGGAGAGGGTGGCAAGGGCCAGTGCCTCTGCCGTGCCCCAATCGAGAGGCCGGTGGCTCTTCATCTGCGCCCTGGCATCGAGGAGCTTTTCGAGCTTGGGATGCACGCGAAACCCTTGGGGCACGCGGCACAGGGCATCGAGCGTCTTTTCGAGAACGCCAAGGTCCACAGCGGTTTGCGCCTCTTTCGTGTCGCTGTCTTGTCCGCTGCCGTAACGCTCCCACAGCTGCCCGAGTTGTCTTCGGCTCTGATGCTCCGTGGACGCGGCTGGTTCGTCCAATCCGATCTTTTCGAACTCTTGCTCGAGCCTGCGATGGCTCTGTTCACTGATGCCGAGAGCTTCGTCGCGAGAGATGCCCCCAAGGGCCAGCATGTGGTCGAGATAGGCTTGGCGCACCGAGCGCTGGGCCTTGATCGCCGCGTACATGAGCGGCTGGGTAAAGGTGGGCTCGTCTCCCTCGTTGTGGCCGCGGCGGCGGTAGCAGTACATGTCGATCACCACGTCGCGCCTGAACCGCTTCCGAAAGTCCATGGCGATGTCCAAGGCGGTGGACACGGCCTCGGGGTTCTCGCCGTTCACATGAAAGATGGGGATCTGGAGCAGCTTGGCGACGTCGGTGCAGTACACGCTCGAGCGCGATTGCTCGGCGGTGGTGGTAAAGCCCACCTGGTTGTTGACCACGATGTGCAGGGCGCCGCCGACGTCATACGCCTTTAGCTCGCTCAGATTGAGGGACTCCTGCACAATGCCCTCGCCGGCGAAAGCCGCGTCTCCATGCATGAGAACGACGAGCCCCTTGCTGCGCTGTGCATCGCCGCGCCGGTCCTGCTTGGCGCGCATGAGGCCCAAGGCCACGGGATTGACGAACTCCAAATGGCTGGGGTTGAAGCACAGGTCTAGATGCACGGGCTTTCCGGCCTCGGTGAGCCAATCGCGGTGATAGCCCAGGTGGTACTTCACATCTCCGCGACCGATGAGCTGCTGCGCGTCGGAGTCCTTGAACTCTCCGAATATTTTGCGCGCCGGCTTGCCCATGATGTTGGCCAGCACGTTGAGCCTGCCGCGGTGGGGCATGCCCATCACGATGTCTTCCACGCCTTGCTCCCCCGCCTTTTCCACCGCCATGTCGAGGAGAGGAATGAGGCTCTCTGCGCCCTCGAGAGAAAAGCTCTTGGCGCCCACGAACTTGGTCTGTACGAAGCGCTCGAACGTAAACGCGTCGGTGAGCCGGGAGAGAATGCGGCGCTGCTGTGCCACCCCAATGGGTTTGCGGTGGGACGGCCGCTCCATGCGCTCGATGAGAAACGTGCGCTCTTCCAGACCGTCGATGTGCATGAACTGCAGTCCGATAGGGCCGCAGTAGGCCTGCCGCAGCGCCTGTGCGATGTCCCCGAGCCGCATGGGAGCGCCGTTTGCGGAAAGCTCGCCGGCCTCGAACTCCAGGTTCATGTCGTCTGGCGTGAACCCGTAGAAGTCCGGGCTCAGCTCTGGCAACTGCACCTGGGTGCCCGACAGCGGATCGAGCTTCGCTGCCCGGTGGCCGCGAACGCGATAGTTGCGGATGAGCTCGCTCACTCGATGCTGAAAGACCGCCATGGCGCCGGCCCTTCCGCAGTCCACGCACTTTTCCTTGCCTGGTCCATGCCCCATTGCAAGCTGTGCCTTGCCAACGTCCAGGCGAAGAGATCGCCCAGCTCCATTGCCGTCGAGGCGCTCGAAGTAGGCCTTCCACTGTGGCGACACTGATTGGGGATCTGCCTGGAAGCGATTCCAAAGGTCTTCCACGAAACCGAGATTTAGGGCGCTTGTATCGTCGAGGGGCAATGTGGCGGTCATGGCTCGAATTGTCACCACGACTCATCTAAAGTGGCAAGGGCCATTGTGGAAAAAGCTCTTTCCGTTTATGGCGTGTAGATGCCGAGATCATTCATTTGAAAGCTGTCTTGGTCAAACCCGCCGAGAACATAAAACTTGCCTTTGAAGAACTGCGCCGTGGCCCACATTTTGGGCAAATTCATCGGCGGAAGAGTCGACCAAGTGCCGAGCACCGTGTCGAAGACATTGACGCTATCGCTCAGCACGGCCGCACTGCCGCTATCCGCGCAGTCATGGTCATCGGCGCCGCCGAAGAAGGTGACTCTGCTCCCCTCAACCGCGACTGCGGCTGCCTCGAAATGATGACCGCTCAGGCTCAAGCCGAGGGACCACGAGTTCGAAGAGCTATCGTAAATCTGCAAGATCGTGGTTCCGTCAGGAGCGTTGCCGTTGAGCACGTACATTTTGTCGCCGACGACACCACTCGAAAGAGCCCCCCGACCCTCGTTGAAAGGAATCCGAGCCACGCTAGACCAACTTTGTGAGACAAAATCGTATTTATAGCCTGGAGCATTTCTAGAGGCATTGGGCTCGCCTCCAAAAACGTAGAGGGCTTGCCCGATGATGCCCGATGCAAATCCCCATTGAAAAGTCTCGGGGAGAGAACCAGCTGGCGTCCAAGTGTTCGTACTTGAATCATAAACTCGCATCCTCGAACCGCCTGGATATCCCCCTATAAGGTACAGTCGATTTTCGTAGACATGAGCGCCTGCGCCCCAGGCGTCGCCGTCCGGGATGTTCGTTGGAGAGCTTTTCCAAGTCTGGCTGACCGGGTCGTAGACGTCGTGCTCCTGGTAGATGGTTTCGGAAACAAAGCTATTCGAACCGCCGAGGTAGTGCAATCCGTCGGTGAGCACAGCGGAGCTCGCAGCACCGGAAGCATAGGGAACGGATCGGTTGACCCAGCCCGTATCCTCCCCTGTGTCTGGGTCAGTGTCCTGTCCCGTGTCCGAGGTTGAGGACTCTGAGTCAAAGACGCTATGCGTTTGCGTGTCTAAATCGCTGCCACTCGAGACCATAGAAAAATCGTACGCACAAGCTGTCATCAGCATCGGTATCAAAGGGATACAACGCAACATCTAGACTCCTGGAGAAGGTCTTCTTTCTATTACCCAGTTATTAATCTGGTGACGTACGTCGGCGCGGTCAACGCCATCGACCCAGGCGAGCGCAAGATCGGCCTGTCCATGAAGTCCCACATCGGCCAGTGTGCGATCTAGACTGCGAGCCTGCACCGCTCAGCTGCGAGGAAAACCTCTGCCAATGGGTGTCAGACCCGCCGCCGGCTCTGCCACTTCCTCCTTTACACAAAAGGCTTCCAACGCCTTCAAGAGGAGCTCCAAGCCGAACTCGAACTCCTTGGTGAAGTCGAAGCCGGATTGCAGAAACGTCGTCGCGATTTCGACGAGATTGGGATACTCGCCGTCGGGGAGTTGTTGCATGAGCTGCTCGGTGGCTTCGGCTGCCTCCTGAGCCGAGCTCGATGGGAGGCTCTTTTCTTGGATGCAATAGCCATAGGAGTAGCTGTCCAGGAGCGAGAAGGCGCGCATGGCCATCAACGGGGAGAAGCCCGCGCGGCGAAGCACGCCGAGCACCGAATCGCAGTAATGAAGCGCGGCCGGCCCGAGGGTCCGTCGAGACTCGAGCAAACCGAGCGCCCACGGATGGTCCGCGAAGACTCTGCGCATGGCGGCGGCGCGGCTGCGCATGGAATCCTGCCACGAGCTCTCTCCCTCGATGGGGCCGATATCGCCGACGATGATGTCGGCGATACCCTCGAGCACTTCGTCCTTGTTGGCCACGTGGTTGTAGAGGGACATGGCCTCCACCCCGAGCATCTGGCCGAGCTTGCGCATCGACAGAGCCCCGATGCCCTCCTTGTCCGCGAGCGTGATCGCGGCGCGCAACACACGTTCTCGATCGAGGGGCAGCCTCTTCTCCCTCTTCAAGCTCTTTCTTTTGGCCATCGAACGCCTCCTGTGTGGAATCGCGGAGCGTGGGGCTTGACAAACATACACCGTAAGTCCATGTTGGTGAGGTGAGCTTACACCGTAAGTCTCAAGAATTCAAGCGTGCCCCCCAAGCACCTCGATCTAGTGAGGAGATGCGAATGAAGGCCATCGTCCAAAACAGCTACGGTTCGCCAGATGTCCTCGAGCTCAAGGAGATCGCGCCGCCCGTGTTGCGCGACGACGATGTGTTGCTGCGCGTGGTCGCGGCCTCCCTCAACGCCGGCGACCTCTTCTCCATGCGGGGCAGCCCCTGGTTGGCGCGATTCGCGGTCGGCTTCCCCAGACCGAGGGACTACGTGCTCGGTTGGGACGCGGCCGGAGTGGTCGAGGCGGTCGGCAAGAGCGTCACGCGTTTCAAGCCGGGAGAATCCGTGTACTGCGCATGCCAAGGCACCCTAGCCGAGGTTGCCCGCGCAAGGGAAAGCACCGTGGCGATGAAGCCAGCCAGTCTCGACTTCGAGAAGGCCGCGGCCGTGCCGACGGCTTGCCTCACGGCGCTCAAAGGCCTCCGCGATGTCGGCAAGGTGCGGCCAGGGCAGAAGGTCCTCATCAACGGCGCGTCGGGCGGGGTAGGCACCTTTGCCGTGCAGATTGGAAGGACCCTCGGCGCGGAGGTGACCGGCGTGTGCAGCGCCCGCAACGTGGAGATGGTCCGCGCGCTGGGCGCGGATCACGTCGTCGACTACACCGAGGAGGACTTCACCAGCGGCGGACAGCAGTACGACCTGATCCTCGACAACGCAGGCAACCGCTCGTTCTCCGACCTCAGGCGCGCGCTGACGCCAAGGGGAATGATCCTGCCCAACAGCGGCTACGGCGGCATGGGGTACGTCCTCAGGGCCTTGGCGCTGGCGCCGTTCCTGCGCCAGCAGGCCAGCATGTTCGCGGCGCAACCGAGCGGCGCAGACCTGGACGCTCTGACCGAGCTCATCGACGCTGGTAAGGTGGGCCCAGTCGTCGACAGGACCTATCCGCTGCATGAGGCAAGACAGGCCTTTCGCTATCTCGAAGAGGAACACGCCCGCGGCAAGGTCGTGCTGTCCGTGGCGCAGGGCAGGGGCGTTGGCCCATGAGGCAGCGCGCTCCTCTGGTCGTTCGGTACTTCAGCATGCGCTCCCTGCTCGCTCGAGGCCGTGGTGACGCCACTGCTCGAGTGGTTCACCCGCCACAGCGCGCCTAAGGAGAATTCATGATGTCCACACAACAGATCGTTCTCATCGTTGGCGGCACCGGACGCACAGGCCGGCGCGTGTTGAAGCAACTCCTGGACCGCGGAATCCCTGTTCGCGCCATTGTGCGCTCGAGCGGGAAACTCCCCTCTGAGGTCGTGGGGAATCCCAACTTGACGGTGATCGAGGCCAACCTGTTGTCGCTCGACGACTTCGAGCTGCAACGACACCTTCGCGGCTGCGGCGCTGTCATTTCCTGTCTCGGTCATGTCATCAGCCTCAAGGGAGTCTTCGGGCCGCCGCGCGACCTCGTGACGCGGGCCACGACGCGCCTCTGCCGAGCCATCGAGGCGATGCGGCCAACCGAGCCTGTCCAGTTCATCCTCATGAGCAGTGTCTCGGTGAATCGGCCGGGACGCCTCGACACGCGGCGGGGATCGTTCGAAAGAGCGTTCCTTGCGGTGCTTTGTTGTCTGGTTCCGCCCGCGAAGGACAACCAGCGCGCCACAGACTTCCTCTCTCGCACGCTCGGGGCGGACAACCCTTTCGTGCAGTGGACGGTGGTTCGCCCAGACTCCCTCCGAGAGGGCGACATCACGCAGTACACCCAACATGAGGGGCTGGTGAGCAGCCTCTTCAAAGCGGACAGCACCAACATGGCCAACGTGGCGCACTTCATGTGCGAGCTGGTCACGAACCCGACGACGTGGGCCGATTGGCAAGGTCAGTTCCCCGTGGTCGTGAACGCCGCTCGTTCGGAGCAGCGCAATGGGTGTCAGACCCCCTGACACAATTACTCGAACAGTCCTCGTCGCTGCGGCACACGCCACGGCTTTTTGGGAAGTTACACCTAGCGATACTCCTGGTAGGCGTAAAGGGCAGGCAATGCGCAGAAATTTGTATCAATCTGCGCGCGGTTCCAGGTCACATGGTCCCATTCATGGACGCCCACAGCCAGGTCTTCTGTGCCCCAGGAGATGACTCCCAATCCCTTTCCTCCAGGAATGGCCAGAACCAGCTCCAGGAGCCTCTGCATGTGCATCTTCTGACCCAGGGGAGACACTTCCACCACCTGATCCCGGTCGAAATCCTGCGTGGCCCAGCCGTCCGGCTTGTTGACATAAGGAGCTGCTGTTTCAATGATCAGTATCTCCAGATTGTCATCCGTGGCGAGCGTGTGCAGGGCCTGGATCTTTTCCGTGAGCGTGTTTTTCTCATCACCCCACTTGGGATAAGAGCTCACAGCGGCGACCTGAAAATCCCGGTAATTGAAACGGCGCAAATCCTTGAAAAAGCCGCTCCAGGAGCGGTCAATGTGGACCCCGATTTTACCGGTGTATCCGGCACTGCGCATCGCCCGTGCTCCGGCAGCCAGAAGCTCAGCATGTCTTTCAATATATCCAGCAGGCTGATCCCAGGTATTGAAATTTGTGATTGGACCACTGCTATTGATTTCATTGCCGAGCAGGATGACTTCGGGAATACGGCCATGCTGGATGATGTCCTGGACTGCGGAATAGGTTCTTGCTTGTATGGTATCTACAGCTTCTTTCCAGGTATTGAAGCTGCCCTCCACATGGAGAGTGGCCACAATGCGCATCCCTTTGTCCTGCAGGATACGGGCCTCGTCGTGAAACGCCTGTGGCGAGGACGGATAGTAATAGATCCTTCCGGCATTGGCGCCTGCACCACGAGCCAGGGAATAGAAATTCGGATGGAGAACGCCCTCTATGTCCCTCATCTGCGTGCTTGTGCCGCTGTAGGCGGTGACGCCCATGATCCGCAGCTGGTTGCTGGTGTCCGGCCTCTTCGTCCGAATCAGCTTCATGGGACCCAGGGTGATTTTGCCGGAACAATTCTCGAAGGCGTAGGGGCGTGAGGTGGTTGTGATGGCGTGGCGCTGTTCCCAGCGCTGGCCATCGTCGCGGGTCACATTGAGGACCAGTGCTCCGCAACCGTTGCTAGAAGCTGCATCCACTGTCAGCTTGGAACCGCCCCTCGGAAGGTTGTTGATCCGGCGTTTGAGGCTCTGTCCATTTTGGGAAAAAACAGTGCCACCACTTTCGACCACCAACTCCTTGTTAAGTTCGTTAGTCACTTCGACGTGTCACTGTAACCGCATCTTTACGCGTTTTCTAGGAACGCCTTGTTGACAAGGGATAGTACCTGTTCTCAAGGTGTGCCATACTTCGAGCGAAATTCGGTTTGGGCCCCAGGCCCGAAGTCCGGAGGCGTTTGGGCGCTGCAGCTGAAGCAATGTTGGCTTGCTGGCTGCATAAACCGCTGTTGTCGCCGCCAGTACCGGTGGCCTCAACTGCGAGGAGTAAAGGAAATGGCCACGCGATCCCACAATCTGTTCCGCCCCGCTCTGGCCTCAGTGTGTCTCGGGATATGCTTGACCGGCTGCGACCCCCCCGAGTCTGCCTCCGGCTCCGATTCCGACATCCCCACAGACACTGGCACGGAATCGGTCTCGGACGATCCGTGGCAAGACAGGGAAAGGGATTGGACCGTGTACGACCTCTCTATCGACATGACCTGTACATCCGAAGACAGCCATTGCCCGGGCTGGGTCAACATGCGCCTGTTCCTCGGAAAAGCGCGCCATGTGCTCTGCTGGCCTGCGGTCGGGGGCGACTGCGATGACGTCGAGCCGACCATGAACGGCGACACCCTGCTCATCGAGGGCGACCATAGCCTCAACGGCACTCCTAATCGATGGAACGAACTCGAAACCATTGAGGTCTTGTCTCTTTCCCTAACGCACACGGCCGCAGGCGTCGAAGTAGCTTTTGTCGGAACAGCGTACTCGAGCGAGTATCTTGACGAAGGGTGGCGTCTCGAGCTCACCGGCATCGGGACCGCGCTGCTCGACAGAGAGGGCCCTGGCCTCTGGCTGGCCTCCAAAGCCACGGAGAACCTCTTCGGCCTAGACCCGATAGTGCTGCATGCCAAAGAGCCGATTCTCTGCGACGGGATCTCTTCCACAGTGATCTGCGGCGCCAGGCAGGTCTCGGTCAGCGTGCTCTCCGAGTGCGACACCGGTGTCGCGTTTATCGAGGGCACAACACAGGATTTCCAAATCGTTCCTCAGGAGTTGTGGCCCATGAGTGCCTGCACTGCCGAGGTCGAAGGACTGACCGACATCGCCGGCAATGTGTCTGCCCCAGTCGGCATCGACTTCGAAATCCCCGACATCAGCTCCAATGAAAACCTCAACTTCGAAGCAAATGCCGAGTCGAGCTGGATCGCCAACGACTGCGAGCTCACGCACTCGGCCCATTTCCTCAGTAGCGAAACGGAGTTCGACCTCGTTGCCCCCGACGGTTATCAGATGGCCGTCTGCACGGATGGCGGCAGTCTCGGAGGGGCGCTCACCGTTCCCCAGGGCATGACGCAGCTGTCCTTCGTCCTAGCAGCTGGCAACGATTGCTTCATGTCCACGAAACCAGTGCCTTTCCGCGTCGTGGCCCTCACCGATGCCGGTACCCAGGTGCTCCTCGAGGAAGATGTAGAGTCCATCGTATTGCCCGAGGGTCCGGATCCCCAAGGTGCGCAGCATTTCACACCGCGCACCGTAACCCTGCCTGTGGGCGCTTCCTCTGTGGTCCTGCAATTCGTCAATGGCGCCAACGGCCCCTATGGCACCGACGAAGGCACCTGCGTGGCCTGGCTCGCCATCGACGACTTGCTGTTCTTCAAATAGGAGAAGCCGGGAAGCCTGGGAGGGTCCCGCGATCTTTCACTTGCCCGGGACGATCGGTGAGATATGCTTCGGTAGTCTGAAATCAACCACACGCCTGGAGTATGCGCATGCCTCGAACCGCACGACATAGCTACGTGCAAAGAGCAAGGATGGAGGGAAGGCCGCGTGCGATACAGAGCGATACCTCTCCCGGACACCAGTGGTTTCGACGTCCAACGGCTCGGAGTTCAAGAGCCGTTCGAGGCAACCTATCACCTAAGCGGTGAAGAAAGGGTACCATGAAGACCTTCCTCGGTTACTTCCTCGCTATTGCAACTCTTCTGGTTTGCTCCTGTTCCCTGGAAAACGACGCTCCAGATACCGACACAGATACCGACACAGATAGCGCTACAGTCGGAGATACAGACACCGACGCGGATAGCGATTCAGACAGCGATTCCGACCCACTGGCCGAGACCGTGCATTCCATTGTGATTTTGATCGACTTCGACGACGCACCTGGCGATGTCGCTGTCGAATGGGTGGACGATTTCTTCAACACCCCTGGATGGACCGATGGCGAAAACCTCATCAATGTCAAGGATTATTGGTGGGAGGTCAGCAGGCACCGGTTCAACCTAGTCAGCCATATTTTTGGATACTACCGCGCATCCCAAAGCGCGTCTTATTATCAAAACGAAAGTTGGGAGGTCAGCGTCGAGCTGTTTGGCCAGGCCTTCGACTGGGTCGTCGCTCACCATCCCGACTTCGACTGGGATCAAATTAGCCTCCGGGATGGGCTAATCCGAGGGGTCACATGTGTCCCTTCTACAAATATCGCCGGTAGCGGCGGTACTCATTGGATCGGCGATCGGATTGTGGATCCAAACGGCCATCACGGCGGATCACTGGCAGCGAACACCCTGAGTCTCTTTGGGATTCTACACGAACAGGGGCACATGCTGTTCGAATGGCCGGACCTGTACAATATCCACGGATCCTCTGGTACGGGACGCTACGACATCATGTCGAGCAACACCTACTGGATAGGTGTTCCGAATGCATTTTACACCATCGAGGAAGGATGGGTTAATCCCATAGACGTGACGGGTTCAACCACCGTTGTCCTCGACGAAAATGGAGCCCAGGCTGTCCGCTATATTAATACGAACAATCCAGAAGAGCTCTTTGTGATAGAGGCCCGCAACAACGCGCATAAAACAACAGCGAGAATTCCCAGCGCCGATCGCGGACTGTACATTTGGCATGTAGACGGCAGTGATGTTGGTTGGAATGGCAACTACGATGTCGATCTGTCCGCAGGTGAGCACTACTACATTTCTTTGGAGCAAGCGGACGGCCGCTACGATTTGGAGCACGGCGCCAATGCCGCCGATGAAGGGGATGCTTACGGCCCTGGTGACATTTTTAGTGAGAACGCTGTACCGGATTCCAACTGGTGGAACGGCAGCAGCTCCGGCTTTCAAGTGGATCAAATTCAACTGCTTCAAAACGACCAGATCTCTTTTCGCGTAACGGTAGACTAGCCAAGCTTCGCCTTGGCTTTCTCGTTTTTCCTGCTCCAGCAAGGAACCCAATGACACCCCATTGTGGCGACCCTGGCTGGTTCGTGAGCGGGGTGGAACGGCGATCAGCCTCCAGAGGTGGCCTCAACGATCGCGGCCATGATGTTGCCGCCCGTGGCTGTCATGTGGCCTGTCGGGTCGCTCGTTTTGCCATCGTCTTCCTGCCAAACGACCAGAGCCACATGGCTTTTGGTGCTATACGCCGCGCGGACGAACCGCTGGTTCGCCTCGCCCACGGCGAGCCTTAGCTGAGTGTCGCTGATGGGCGCTCCGGCCTCGTCCATCCACCGGACCCGCACGTCGAGCTGAGCCGTGGTATCCATGAAGTAGTGGACATCCAGGTCCTTGTCATCGTGTTCGTAGGCGACCAGATAGCCTGGGAGCGCTTCGATGAACACAGGGTAGGCGATCATCTGCGCGCCAGTGAAGTCCACGATCGGGAAAGCGTCTCCCTCCACCGTGCCATCGCTCTTAACGAAGCGAGCGCCGATGGCGGCGTTCATCCAGTCTGGTCGCGTGTCGCTCCAGGTCGTGAGGAAGGTGTTGGCCACGGGATTGTACGAGATGGCGTTGAAGCGCTGGTCGCCTTCGTTGGCCATGGCGTGATCCTCCATCATCAGGATGTCTTCGGCCAGAAGCTCACCTTCGGAGGAGATCAGCGCGCCGATGATATTGCCTGGTTTCTGCCAGTC
>JALOQD010000025.1 GCA_025453525.1 Myxococcota bacterium | reverse complement strand
TGGCCAAAGAGGCCGTGATCACGGCAAAGGAGATCCTCAGCAAGAGCCCAGGGCAGTGGTCCGCGCAATTGCTCCTCGGCCATGCCAAATTTGCCCAAGGAGAGCGGCTCGAGGCCCTCGAAGCCTATTCTCGAGCCCTGAAAGCCGAGCCGAGCCTCGCGACGGATATTCGCCTGGGTGAGTATCTCGACGAAGCCTTTCTCTATGAGTGCTGTCGTAAACAGGCGGCGACCCTACTCATTCAGCTTTGCGGCAAGCGCGGGATAGCGCGGGTTGTAGACAAGGCCTCTTCGCCCCTTGCACCCATAGAAACCCGCAAGGTCTCTAGGGAAGCTCTGATTGCAGCGGGCAAGCAGGACGAGATCGATTGGCTAGCGAGTCTCACCGCGGATTTGGAGCAGGCGAAAGGTTGCACGGAGCGCGCGGCCGTCATCGAGGCCATCGTCGCTCGTGGGGATTCTCGCTTTGTGCCTGTCCTCGAGGCCAAGCTGCCGCAACGAGGGAGGGCGCGCGGTTTCTTTCGAAGGCAATCAGGCAACCCGTTCTATTGCGTCAGGCGGGAGCTTCAGGATGCCATCGAGGCCCTGACGCCAGGCGAGGGTGGCGCGAGTCGGTGATGCCTTTGACCGCCTTCAAGCTACTGCTGCGTCCTGGGCAAGCCATTCCCGAGCTCGGAGCGGGTTCCAGCCCGGCAGCGCAGATGATCGTCTCGGCGATCCTCTCCTCCTTGTGGCCGGCTGCCGCGGTGGTCGCTGGCAATGTCCTTGCCGGATTCGCGGGCCATGAAGAACCCGATGTGGCGGTTCGGCGGGCGGTGGTGGGCCTTTTGTGCGCGGTGGGCAGCGCCTGTGTCTCTGCTCCGGCGCTGGCCCTCGCCGTCCTGCGCGTTACGAGGGACTACGGTGAGCACATCGACGCGAAGAGGGCCTGCGGGGCGGCTGTGAGGCTCGTTTTGCCCATGTGGGCCTGTGGCGTAGTGGCAGCCCTGCCCCCGCTCGGATGGCGCTCGCAGTGCCCGTGGGGGTTCTCGCGATTCGCGGCGCTGTGTCGCAGGGACTCGAAGTGCGCAGGCGTTGGCGTCTGTCGTTCGTCGTTGTGCTTTCCTTGGTTGCCGGGCTCATGATCCCGGTAACGCTCGTTCTACCGGCCGCAGGGTTGAGGTGGCTTCTGGGCGCGGCTACACCCATTCCGCTGCCTGCGCTCGAGCCTGGCTTGCTGCCGTTTCCACCGCCGCCGAGTTGGTAACGGCGCATGATCGATCTGCACACCCATTCCACTGCCTCGGACGGCACGTTGGCGCCCGGCGCGCTCGTGACGAAGGCGCATGAGGAGGGGCTCGCGGCCTTGGCGCTCACCGACCACGACACCGTGAATGGTCTTCTGGAAGCCTCTCTCGTCGCGACCCAGCTCGGTTTTGATTTCGTGCCTGGGGTGCGCGAGCTGGTGATGATGCGGGACGAGCGAAACGCCCGGCTCGTCGCCCGGCTGGCCCACTTAAGGAAACCCATAGAGCTCGAGGAGGCGCTTGCCTTGAGCGGAGGGCAGGTCCTCGGTCGCCCCCATTTTGCACGGGCCATGGTGCTGCGAGGCTATGTGAGCACCATCGAGGAGGCGTTCGTGCGCTACCTCGGTCGAGGAGGTGCGGCCCACATTCCCAAGCAGCGCCTCATGCGTCGGGACGCGGTCGAGCTCATCCGCGCGGCCGGCGGCGTGCCGGTCCTGGCCCACCCAAACCAGACCCAGCTCGACGGTGAAGACCTCGAGGCCATGGTCCGGCAGCTCAAGGATTTTGGGCTCATCGGCCTAGAGACCCGCTACTCGGGCTACACCAAGCGAGAGCGGAGGCTCGGACTTTCACGGCTCCATAAAGCCAGGCATCTCTTTGGGAGTTGGGTCTGGGACGCTCCATGTGCCAGATGCCATTCTACCAGCGCTCAAGGATGCGGCGCAGGACGTGCGGAGCGGGCGGAGGTAGTGTAGGGGGGCGGAACCTTCCAAAAATGAAATTAGCGGGAACGTGTGGGAATCGAACCCACCCTGCGCGCTCTGAACGCGCAACAACGGATTTGAAGTCCGCGGAGCCCACCAGGAGCCCTTCCGTCCCCAAAAAACCGGGCTTATCGTGCGACTCGGTTCGACAGATGTCAACCGGTGGTCTGACAAAGTCAGCTCGCGTTGTTATTATTCTGTTTTCTTTGGGTTTTTTCGCACTATTTGTCGAGCATTTGAGCAGGTGGGGTCGATTGACCCATGAAAGGGCTGTGGTTACAATGAAAATGAAACCGCTGGGCGTCCATGAGATGGTCTTATGGCGTCGGAAGCGGGATTGTTGGGAAGGCCCAGATGATTCTTCCGGCCTACATAATCGATGAATTGCTGCGCAAGGAGCGAGAGCTTCGGAGACGGGAAGAGCTGCGGATCGAGAATTGGGATCCAGAGCTCTGCCCGCTCGAGGAGTCGTTGCCTGAAACTGAGCCGCACGGCAACATCGAAGTCGATTTCGTGCTCGACTAGTTGAACACGACCCTTGATGGGTCGCCCGTTCGCTGCTAAAACCGGTCAAGTGAAAAGGAATCCTATTGCGTTTGTGGCATGGAGCGCGGTGACGCTCTGGTTGACCTGCAGCGGTTGCGGCCAGTGCGGAGATCCTTCTGTCGGTGCTGGGCCCCCTCAAACCGAGGTGTTTCAACAGTCGACAGATTCGGAGTCATCGCTTCCCGAGCTCGGGCTCCTCGATTTGCGCATGACCGAGGCGCAATGGCGGCAAAAGGCACAAGACCTGTGGAAGCCAGCGGAAGTGGCTGTCGAGTGCGCTCAGCTCGTCTCAGTGCCGATGATCACACAGAAGGCCATCGAGCCGCGCGTGGGGGATGCGACCACGGTCCAGTGCGTCGCTGGTCTCGGGGCGCGCGTTGCGGGCCGGCCCGCATCGGCCCGCATGGTCATGGTCGGCGGAAAGATCGCCTCTGCATCGCTCATCTATTCCGCTTCTGAAAAAGAGCAGAGAATTTCAGCCTTTAGCGCGGCCCTTGGGCAGCCTGAGCGCGTTCACCTAGAGGATCGGGCCGATCCTGTGGCCACTTCCCTAGAGGCCTACATTCGACTCGAGCATGAGCAGGTGAGCGCGCTCATCGTGGGCCAATGGAGCGTCGAGCTCATCCACCAGGATCTTCGTGTGATATCCACTTTGGGCCAGCCAGCGGGCGCGGTTTCGGCGTCCATCGAGGGGCTCGGCATCGGCACGTTCAAGGCCACCGACCCAGTGGAGCTTTCGACCGCGAGCCAGCCCTAGGGCTGGCGTCTTGGCAAGGTGGTTTCCAGAAAAAAGGTGAGACCTTCGGGCAAGGCTGCTTCGTGGGCCTCTTCTCCTTGGCCTGTGTCGACCACAAAGGCGCGGACCGTGCCGGTGTGGCTCGCAGCGCATTTGTGCGCAAGGGGGCGCAGGGCCTTGCCCGGGTGCTTTCCCGGGCATTCGATGGGCAAAAGCCCCAATGGCCCGAAAACAGAGCCGAAGTCGAACTGCGCCTGGTACTCCGGTCGCCGCTTGGGACGCAGCCCGGCTGTCTCCACCGAGTGCACAATGAGGGTCGAGATGCCGCGCGCTTCCAGGGTCGCAAGCTCCTTCGCAAACCCGTCCCCGAGACAAGTATCGAAAAAGCCGACTGCCGTTGGTGAGAGCTCATGGGCCTCATTGAGTCCCTTGCCTCCGCAGCCTGCAGCGCCCGAATGCCCAAAGGCGAGGTATTGCGAGGCCACGAGTCCTTGTTCGGCCATCAAGGACTCGATCTTTCTGCGTAACTCCTTGGGATGCATTCCCGGCCAGTTCTCTTTCCGAAAGCGAAACGTGGGCAAGACCAGCACCAAAGGTTCGATGATCCCCCGCAAGACGAGGTCGTCTACCGTTTGGCGCACGCTCTTGAAAAACGCGTAGTCTCGGGGGAGTCGGTTCTTCACGGGCTGGCCGTGGAAGCCGACGACCACCGGGGCGGGCTTTCCACGTGTCACCCCTGGATAGATGACCATGAGCGGCTGGTCCTGCTGTTCGGGAAAATCATAGGCGGCCGCTGGGCCGGCTTTGGGCCGGAAGTCGAAGCGCAACTCCCTCGGCGAGGACAATGTGGCAGGGCCTTGCTCCGCGGCCAAAGCCAGGCTGGAAAGGGTGAGCAGGAAAAGCGCCGCAGGGATGTGTCTCCATATCGAGGGAATCAAGCGTCGCTCCGTTCGTCGCAGAGCGCTAGCGAGACGCGGTCCTTGGCAAGCTTGCGTTCCAGTCGGCCGATGCGTAGGGCGCAGGCTTGCTCTCCTTCGGTATCGGCCGCGGCTTTGGCGTGAAACAGGGCTCGTGCATAGTCTTTTTGTGCATGTTCGTAGAGCTTCGACAGGGCGAGGTGCGCGGGCCCGCAGAAGGCGTCCAGCTCAATGGCGCGCAGATAGAGCTCGAGGGCTTTCTCGTGATCATGGCGTCGCGCAGCTGCCTTGGCCGACCACAGGGCTGCTTGCGCAGCCGTGAGCTCTTCGCCCGTGCCCATGGCCCGGTTCAAATGCGATCCAGCGGCTTGCGCGTCACCGGCTCGCAAGGCAAGGCAAGCGAGACCCAGGTGATCCAGGGCGTGCTCCACTGACGCGGGGTCCAGGTAGAGCTTGCCCAACTCTCCGCCCAAGGCAGCCAATGCCACGATATCCAGGACATTGTGCTCCAGCACCTTGGCCATTGCGCCCTTGTCTCTCCCTCTCAAGAAGTCGACGTAGGCTTGGGGAATGGCGGCAGAGGGAATGTCGCCGTGCCTCTCGAAACCGAGCACCATGCGCTCCAGATGCCCAAGAGAGCAGTCCTTGAGGCGTCTCTTGAACACCCGCCGCGCCGCGAGCAGAAGGTCGAGGTGCGGCAGGGACCATCCGGGGTTCTTCATTTGGTTGATGACAAACCGCGTATTGACGAGTGGCAGGTCGAAGGAACGTCCATTGAAGGTCAAGAGAGCGCCCGCACGGGCCATGTGCTCGGACAGTCTCCACAGGGCCGCCTTTTCTTCCAGGGGATCTCGGCAAAACAGCAACTCGACACACAGCGCGCCGTCATCCTCGAACCAGCCAGTACCGATGAGAAAGGCAAGCGTACCTGCGCCGCGGTCGAGCCCAGTTGTTTCCAAATCGAGTAGGAGAGTGCGCCGGGAGTCGAAGCCCTCGAGTCTCTCGTCGCGGGCAAGGGCGCAGAGCGCTTCGCGAAAGTCGTGAAAGCCCCCCAATGGAGCATGACCATGGCAATGCTCTGGCGAAAGAACGAGCCGCCGGATCCATACGGGGCCCAGCGGCGTACTCATCTCTTCTCCGGGGATGGCACTTCCGCCTTGGTCTGGCTGGCTGTCGAAGAGCTCCTTTGCCGGTTTCGGTGAGGCTTGTTGCCGAGTCGCGATCTGAGCGATCCGCTGTCTCAAAGACTCGAGCAGAACCGACTTGTCGCTCGATGCCGGCTCTGGAGTCGGGGTGGTCGGTGCTTTGGGATGGTCTTCTCCTCGCCTGCGCTCTAGCTTGTTTCGAAGGCTCATGCGACTCCTTCTGCTCCGATGAGGCCGCACATGGCGAGAGCCAAGGTGCGCACCGAAGCCTTGCGCTCGACATCCAGCTCCCCGGACAGCGGTCCGATGCAGGCCGGGCAGCCTTCGGCGCATCCACAGCCTGCCACGAGCTCGGCCGCCTCGAATAGCACATCTTCGATTTGCTCGACGAGAGACTCGGACAGACCCACTCCTCCGCAGTGGGCGTCGTAGAGGAACAACGCCGGCCCGCGCGGCAGCCTTTCATCCTCTCCGAGGGGCCACAACCCCGTGTGGACATGGGCGGCGAGGTCCTTGGGATCGCACATCAGCCGCAGGGCCGCGATATGGGAAAGGACGTAAGACAGGCCAGATAGACCATCGAGAAGCTTCGTATCGCTGCAAAGGCCTGCTGCTGCAAGCGCCCTCCCAGAAGGTTCGAGCCACATCGCTTCGGTGTCGAGAACGACGGCCGGCAAATCCACCGGACCAGTGCCGAGGTTTTCGTGGGAGCCGATCCGCAGGCGCTTGAAGCCCGTGACCCGTTCATCCACCCGCACGTCACCGAATCCCGCGCTGGCGCCGAGAATACCTCGATGCGATCTCGTGGCCATCACCTCGAGTCGCGTGTCGCTCAAGGGCACGGTGTAGGTCGTGGGTACCACGGCGCGGACCCTGGCCACTGCAGCTTCGAGGTCCAAAGTCTCCACGAAGTAGGTCTGTCCCTCGATTTGATAGATGGCGTGGGGGTGCAGCTCCCGCCGGGCCGAGACTTCATCCACCTCGGCGAGCTGCTCGCCAGTTTCAATGTCGTATACGACGACTCGTTTAGCGCTCGAGCCGCGCAGACTGATGTCGCGAGCCACGGCGGCGTTGCCCACGAATACGTAGCCTCCGCAGACCCGTTGCAGTCGCTCTTCCTCGGCAAGACAAGACAAGGCGTCTTCCGTTTCCTCGACCGTGAGCCCACCAAAGGTGTCTCCTCCCGCGAAGGGCAGCTCAAAGGCGGCGCATACCAGATGGCGCAGCAGAATTTCGATATTGTTGGGACGGACCAGGGCGCGTTCGGCCGAGGCATCGAACAGCTGCTCCTCGTGGCGCGCGAGATATTGATCCAGAGGGCTCGCTCCAACCACCAGAGCGCACAGAGAAGGCCGATCCCGACGACCGGCGCGTCCGGCCCGCTGGCGAAAGGACGCCACGGTGCCAGGGTATCCGGCCATGACCACGGCGTCGAGTTGGCCGACATCGATACCGAGCTCCAGAGCGCTCGTGGCCACAGCGCAGCGCAGCCGACCCTCCTTGAGCTGCGCCTCGATTTCCCGTCGGAGGCCCGGCAGGTACCCCCCTCGATAGCCCCGGGCTTCGCTGGGATCGAGCCCATTTTGCTCCATGCGCCGTCGAACGTGGCGCAACACGACTTCAACGGCTCGCCGCGTCTCGCAGAACACGAGCGTCGTTCGACCCGCTTGGACAAGGGTAGAGGCGAGCCTAGCGGCTTCTGAAAGGGCTGACCGCCGAATGCCGCGTACTGGGTCGGAAAATCCCGGATCGATTATGACTTCTAGTCTTTGACAAGTCGGCGCGCCGCTGCGTTCGATCACTGTCACCGAGCTCTCCAGGAGATGCTGAGCGTGTTCCTGGGGATTGGCGATGGTGGCTGTGGCCGTGGCGAACACCGGATGGCTGCCGTGGAAGCGAGCGACGCGACGGAGGCGTCGCAGCACGTTGGCCACATGGGCGCCAAACACACCCCGGTAGATGTGTATCTCATCAACGACCGCGATTTTGAGGCCTGCGAAGAATGAAGCGAACGACGGATGGTTTGGCAGGATGCCGGCGTGCAACATGTCGGGGTTGGTGAGGATCACGTGGCAGGTCTGCCGAATCCTCTGGCGCTCCGAAGAAGGGGTGTCACCGTCATAGACCGCGACGTTCGCGTTGCAGCCAGCGGCTACGAGCAGCTCCCGCAGCGTCGTTTCTTGGTCCCTAGCCAAGGCCTTTGTGGGAAAAACATACAGCGCCCGCGCGCTTGGGTCGCCCCGCAGGAGGCTCGCGACCGGTGCATTGTAGCATAGGCTCTTTCCCGAGGCCGTGGGCGTGGCGACCAGAACGTCTTGGCCGGCGAGCAATGCCTGCCAGGCTGCGACCTGGTGAGTGTAGGGAGCGGTGATCCCCCGTGCTTGTAACGCCGCACTCACGGCGGCATCCATCCACTTTGGGAACGGGTCGATGGACGCAGCCCTAGCCTCGACCGTGTGCATGGCGGTGATGGTCGGTCGCCGCGCCGTGTTCTCGTTTATGAGTAAGGGGAAAAAGATGTCAGAAGCGGAGAGTGAACGCATGTGTAGGATGGTACGCAGCTGTCTCAAAGGGTGTCAACGGCGGGGTTTGGGCGAGGTCTTCAGACGTAGCGGGTGACGAAACACGAGAAAAAGATAAGGAATTGCGAACGCATGGCCTGTTTTTGGGTGGCCGCAAGTGGCGCAACCGCTGGAAATGATTTTTTTTGTTGACGTTGAAGCGTTCCAACAATAGAATATGTGGATTCGAAAAAGCAAGTGGTGCAAAAAATGTTATCAAATCCTGTAAGCTACGGCGCAAGCGAAGAAGCCCTGAGTCAGTTGGACGCACTGGCGCGGGAGACGCGCGAGGTCATGATGTCCAGCGATGGCTCCCAGGTCACGGCTCTGTGGCGCCAAATCGACCTGTCGGTCGTATATCACGATTGCGCGCTCGAGGGGCAAGTCGTGACTCCTGAGGAACTTGCCACAGCCCTCCAGCATCCGGTCATCACGGACGTGGCGAGCTTGTCTTTGTATCACGCGCTACGGCAGCACCAGGCAGCCATTGATTTGGCTCGCGATGTCGCCTCTCGAAAAAACGTGGAATTCGACTACGACCTGGTGCGCGAGCTGCACATTCTCCTTTCTAGCGATCCAGAAGAGGCGGCGGCGGCGCGGCTTCGCCGGGATATCCCCTTGCATCGCACGTACTTTCACGAGATCTGCGAGCCGGACAAGATCGTGGTCAACCTCAAGAAGCTCTTTTCTTGGCTCAATGACCCAGAAGAAGAAATCGAGCTTCATCCGATTCAGCGGGCGTGTAAGTTCCATGCGCGGTTCATGAAAATCTTTCCGTTCACCGAGACCTCGGGCAAGATCGGTCGCACTATCATGAATATTCTGCTCATGCGCTATGGCTACCTGCCGGCGATCATCCATGCCACAGAGCGCCAGAGGTACTACGAGGCGATCCGCCACGGCAACGACGATCTGACCGAGCTCGTTATCGAGTCTGCCAACGCTTCCCTCGAGGCGGCGATCAAATTCCTTCGGCGTTCGGCAGTGGCTTCCTGACGTTTCGGCGCCGCTGACCTTCCCAGATTCTGCAGGCTTGCGCGAGTGTGTTTTTGACTCGGCGACCCACACCCTTATAGTTCTATTATCGGAAAGGGGCCGGATGGCAACTTCGCTGACCAAGTCCGCAGACAAGCTGCTCGAAGGTGGTGTGATCTCCAGGGACGCGCACGGCCGAGCGACGCGACACTTTCAGGAAAACGGTGGATATGTCGAGGAGTCCTTGCTCGAGGTGCGCGCTGTCGATGAAGGCACGATGCTCAAGTCCCTGGCGTCGATTTTCAAGACGCGGTACGTCTCCACCGACAAGCTTCGCCAGGCCGAGATCGGTCGAGATGTGCTCGTCCGAGTGCCAGTCAAGATAGCCGAACAGAACATGGTGTTTCCCGTCCTCTATGAGGACGCCAGCAGCACGTTGTCCCTCGTGTGCGTCGATCCCACGAACCTTGCGCTGGAGCAGGAGCTCATCCGGTGTTCCGGCGTGCGCAAGTTGCGTCTGCTCGTGGCCAGACCCGCCGCGATCCGCGCCGCGATCCAGAAATACTACAAGGGTGATATCCACGCCTTTGCCCAGCTGGACAAGGAGAGCTTCAAGGCCTTTCAGTCGATGCTCGACGTTTACGAGCGCAATGTCATCGACATGTCGGGCGTGCTGTCCTCCACGAGCGAGGTCAGCCAGAACGAGCGGACCTTAACGCCTGAGCAAATGGAAGCCAGTTCCGTGCGCCCGGTGCCGGACGAGGTGCGCGCGCTCACGGACGGCACGAAGACGGTCATTCAGGTGCTGCAGGTCATGGTGTCTCTCCTCGAGACCGCCCGCGGCGAGTTGGCCGGCCACTCCGTGCAGGTTGCCAAGCTGACGCTGCAATTGTGCGAGCGCATCAACGTTGCAGAGCACGAGCGGCATTGCGCGGTCCTGGCTGCGCTCATCCACGACCTTGGAAAGGGCAGCCCCTACCATTTGACGCCGTTCAATGTCGCAGAGTGGGACGGCCATCGCACCGCGGCCGAGAAGCGGTTCGATAATCCCTTGCGGATCTTCGAGGCCGTGCGTCTGCCAGAGGCGGCGGTGGCAGCTGTGCGCCACATGTACGAGCGATTCGACGGCAAGGGACTGCCCGGCGGCCTCGCGGCAAAGGAGATTCCCTTGGGCGCGCGCATCATGGGTCTGGCCGACACCTTCGCCGATCTGACCGGCAACTCGCGCAATCCCTATCGGCGAACCCTGTCTGCCCAGGATGCGCTCAAGGTCATCTCGCGGGGCAAGGGTTCGGTGTTCGATCCCAATCTCGTGGATCTGTTCGCTCTCGTGGCGGCTGGCGACAGCATCAAGAACCAACTCGCTGGGGCGAGCAGTGTGCTCGTCATCGAACCCGATCCCGAGGCGAGCGCTATTTTGGAGCTGCAGCTCATGAGCCGTGGGTTCCGGGTCATATCGGCCCGCACCGCCGAACAGGGCCTCAAGCTCGCAGCAGAGGGCAAGGCGGACATCATCATTTCCGAGGTGGAGCTGACGCCGTTCGACGGTTTCGAGCTCAAGAATCGACTCGCTCCGACCCCGGCTGCTGGCATTCCGTTTGTGTTCTACACAGCTAGAGCCGGTGCTGGAGACGCGGAGCTGGGCTTTAAGCTCGGGGCCCAGGACTACGTGGTCAAACCCTCGTCCATTGAGATTCTCGTGGCCAAGCTGCAAAATCTCATCGGCCGCAAGCCCGACCCTTCCGCTGGTACGGGTGTTTCCGGCTCCTTGAGCGAAATGTCCCTGCCAGACCTCGTGCAGATTTTGTCCCACGGCCGCAAGACCGGACAACTCAAGATCGCCAGCGGCCAGCACCGCGGCGAGATCAACTTCAACAAGGGCGACATCTACACCTGCTTCTTGGACGGCAAGCTGCGCGGGGACCAAGCGTTTTTTGCCATGCTGCAGTTCAAGGAAGGCTCCTTTTCCCTCGATGCCACCAAGAAAGACGAACAACGCGACATCAACATGTCCGCCGAAATGCTTCTCCTCGAAGGCCTGCGCATTCTAGATGAGCAGGGGCGATAGCCCCAAAGTCCTGGCAGGTATCCTTGAAGTCTTGAGACATTTTCGCCTATCATGCGACCGGCAAAAAAACTCGAGACAAGGAGAGGACAATGCGAAGTACCCTGTTCGCCGCTGCTTTGGGAGTCGGGCTTGCCACCGGTTGTGGGTCGGCGCCGTCACAGACCGCGATGCCCGAGCCGGAGGCCACCTCGGCTGCGACCAAGAACGCGGACGGCGAGACCTACGAAGCCAAGGAAGAAAAGAAGGAGGGGGCCCAATTGAAACCCGACGTCAAGGCGATCCTCGAGCAGTTCTCTTCCACGTCCATCGGCGTCGAAGAGGCAGACATCGCTCCGACCCTGCGCCCGGTGATCAAAAAGCTCGTTGAGGCTTCCAAGATCATGCACGACCTGTTTCTCATTCAGGTGGATCCGCAAAACCCGCAGTGGCGCGTCGAAATAGAGAAAAGCGGCGATCCATACCTGCTCGGCCTGTTCGATGTGATGGCAGGGCCGTGGAACCGACTGGAGCACAACAAGCCCTTTTGGGGCGGGGTCGAAAAACCGGCGGGTGCGTCATTCTATCCTCGGGATCTCAACAAGGAGCAGCTCGAGGCCTGGATCGCCGCGCATCCAGAGCAGAAAGAGGCCCTCTCCGGCTACTTTACTGTGATCGGGCGAGAGGGCGAGAGCCTCAAGGCCGTGCCCTATTCGCAGGCTTACCAGACCTACCTCGAGCCAGCGGCGAAATTGCTGGAGGAGGCGGCGGGTCTGTCCAAAGACAAGCGCCTCAAAAAGTACCTCAAGGCGCGGGCGGCAGCCTTCCGCTCCAACGAGTATCGGCAGAGCGACATGGATTGGATGGAGCTCGGAGACGGCGCACTCGAGGTGGTCATCGGACCGTACGAGGTGTACGAAGACGCCCTCATGGGATACAAGGCCGCGTTCGAAGCCTTCATCACGCTGCGCGATCCAGTGGAGAGCAAGAAGCTCGATAAGATCAAAAAGCTCGTTCCGCAGATGGAGCAGGCCCTGCCCATCGACAAGAAATACAGAAATGTGAGGCGCGGCAGCGACTCTCCGCTCTCCGTGGTCGAGGTTTTGCACACCTCTGGCGATACGCGCAGCGGCATCCAGACCATCGCCTTCAACTTGCCCAATGACGAGGTCGTGCGCGAGAAAAAGGGCTCCAAGAAGGTCATGCTCAAGAACGTGGCCCAGGCTAAGTTCAACAAGATCCTCCTCCCAATCGCCGGGCAGATGATGCGGCAAGACCAAGTGGAGAAGGTTACGTTCGAAGCGTTTTTCAACCATACGCTGGTCCACGAGACGGCCCACGGCCTCGGACCGGGCAGAATCAAGATGGAGCGCGGCGGCAAGACCATCGACACCACGGTCAACGATGAGCTCAAAGAGCTCTACAGCACCATCGAGGAAGCCAAGGCCGATGCCCTGGGCATGTACCTCAACTACTTCCTCGTGGAAAAGAAGGTGTTCTCCGCCGAGTTCATAGAGAACGTTTACGCCTCGTTCCTCGGCGGCTTCTTTCGTTCAGTACGGTTCGGAGCCGGCGAGGCCCATGGCATCGCCAACATCATCCAGTTCAACTACCTGATGGAGAAGGGCGCCATCCTCGATGAAAACGGCAAATACAGCTACGTTTCCGAGAAGATGAAGCCTGCGGTAGAGTCCTTGTCTCGCGAGCTGCTCATGCTCGAGGCGCTCGGCGATTACACCGGTTCTAAGGCGTTCATCGACAAGTACGGGAAGATGCCCGCGACTCTGGCAGATAGGCTGGCCGCGCTCAAAGGCGTACCCACGGACATTCGACCACAGTACCCCATCGAGCAGCAGATGGCCGCGTGGTGAGTGAGCTCTAGGCTCAAAGCGCTCCTTGCCCGAACTTGGCTCGCCTTGGCCGTGGCCTGCATGGTGCTCCTCGGCCTCTTGTTTCCCGCCGTTGGTCTTGCATTGCCGCGATGCCATATCATCGACGTGGGCGTTGTGACCGTGATGTTTCTCGGCGGTCTTAGGCTGTCCCGAGAGGCCTTTCGCCAAGCTGCTTCGAGAGTGCCTCTCCTATTGGGATCTCTCGTGGTCGTCTTCGGGCTCGCGCCTCTGATGGCCCTCGGGCTCGGCGAGCTGCTCGGGCTCTCCAGCCTGAACGACCGGACTGCTGTGCTCCTCTGCTCGGCCCAGGCCTCGACGCTCGCCACGGCCATCGTGCTCACGGAAGTGGCAGGCGGCGACGTGGCGCTCGCCATGGTCATGACCGTCGTGAACAACGCTGCCTCGGTGCTTTTGACCCCGATTGCGTTTCGACTCTTCGTCGGCGCCGAAATATCCGTGGACCACTGGTCGATGTCCCTGGAGCTGCTGGTCAAGATCGTGTGTCCGGTCATCGCTGCACAGGGTGCGAGGATCTGGCTAGCTGCGCCGGCCAAGCGCTACGGCAAGCAGCTCTCGCTGGTGTCGCAGATCATCGTTCTCACCTACGTGTTTGCCGGAGTTGCAGCCGGCCAGCGGTATATCGCCGAACATCCCCATACGATCTTCAGGGTGCTCGCTCTGGTCGCGAGCCTACATCTGTTTTTACTGTTTTGCAGCGCAGTGGCGTCCCGGGTGATGTGCCGATGCGCTCCTGAGAGGGTGGCGTTTACCCTTTGCTCGGCGCAAAAGACGTTGCCAGCTGCGATGTTGCTGTGGAAGAGCCACTTTCCGCTCCTTCCCCTCGGGCCAGTGGTCGCGGTTGCTTATCACATGTTGCAGCTCGTGGTAGATTCTCTGCTCGCCGCGTCCTTCACCCGGCTCCCGTTCATCGCAGACGTGCGGGACAGACGCTAGAGACGGCCGAAGTGGCCCAAGACAACGAGGAAGCCATGACCGAGAACCATTCCTGTGAAGAAGTGACCTTTTCGAGCCTCATCGAGGCCGAAGGCGCTGCCCTGCTCGTCGTCGACGTGCAGGAAAAGCTTTGGCCGTCTATCCACGAACGAGAGAGCGTGGGCAAGCGTATCGTTGCGGCCATCGAGGTGTTCGGCCGCCTGGGGCTGCCCATCCTGGTCACCGAGCAGTACGTCAAGGGCCTCGGCACCACTATCCCCCAAGTCAAAGACGCCCTGGATCGGTTTGGCGCCTACAAGCCCATCGAGAAGTTCGCCTTCAGTTGCATGGGCGAGCCCGAGTTCTGCGATGTATTCGATGACATGGGACTGCAGACCGTGGCCATTGTAGGCATCGAGTCTCATGTGTGTGTCATGCAGACCACCCTGGATCTCCTGGACCGAGGTGTTCAGGCGTTTTACCTGGCCGAGGCCACGGGCTCCCGCGATCCGCTCCACAAGGCAGAGGCGGTGATTCGGGTTCGGGATGCCGGCGCCATCGTAGGCTCGGTCGAAATGCTGGCCTTTGAGCTGCTGCGCTCTTCAAAGAACCCCGCGTTCAAGAACGTCCAAAAGGTCATTTTGTAAGCCGCAGAACTCTTCGAGTCGCCCCCTCGCCTAGCGGCCTAGGTGCGCTCATACTTTATACGTGCGCGAATCGATCTTCAAAAGTCGGGCCATCGAGGAGGGCCTGCGCTACGGCAAGGACCGCTGGGTGTTTCTGCGTGAGCTGGCCCAGAATGCCAGAGATGCGGGCGCCCGGCGCATTCGAGTGCGCACTGGTCTCGAGGACGGCGAGGTCATGGTGTCGTTCGAAGACGACGGCACCGGCATGAACTATGAGCACGCGCGAGAGTATCTGTTTCGCCTCTATGCTTCCAGCAAGGAGAACGATGAGTCCAATGCGGGCAAGTTCGGAGTGGGTTTTTGGTCCGTGCTCTTGTTCGAGCCCTCCTCCATCCTCATCGAATCTCGACCCAAGGTCGGCGCGGCTTGGGCCGTGCAGCTCGACGGCGCGCTCAACGAGCTAAGCCATCAGCCGTGCAGCCTCGATACCGACGGCACTCGGGTGGTTCTGCATCGTCCTAGAAGAGAACCGAGCGATTCGGCAGAGGCGGCCCACCAAGTTCGCACGGCGCTGTCTCTATACTGCCGGCATTTGCGTCGCAACGATCCAGAGGCATCCCCTCTTCACGTTGAAGTGAATGGCACGACCATCAACGCGGCCCTCAGCACCGCCGGCACGGTGCAGATGCGGTTTCGCGACAACCATGTAGAGGGAGCCGTCGGCCTGGGAGAACGGCCCAAGGTGGAGCTCTACTCCAGAGGCTTGCTCGTATGGCGAGGCACGCTGCTCGAAGAACTGCGGTACGGTGCCAGGGAAGGTGACGGTCGCCAGTTCCCTCCTGGGCTCGCCCCGGTGTACGTCCTCAACGGCCACAGACTCAATGTCACCCTGGACCGCCGCGCGGTCATCGACGATCGCCGGCTCACCGAAGTGCGCGTCGCTGCCAGGCGAGCCATGCGCAACCTGCTCCATGGCTACCTGGACAAAATCTCCCCTCGCACCTTCCCGCACAAGATGCGCGACACGCTCGTGGGGCTCTGGGAAGACGCCGGAGAGTCGGGTCGCAGGCCGTGGCTCATCGCTTTGTGCGCCACTGTGCTCGTCGCCATCGCGCTCCTCATCGCGCTGCCGAGCCTGCTCGCCACCAGCCCTGCGGCCAGGCTCGAAAGCGGCACGGGGGAGACGCCGAGAGGATCCGTGAGCGCCCCCTTTGCCTGGCCGCAAGAGTTCCATGGCGTTGGCGTGGAGCCGGAGCGCAGCGCGTTCGCAGTACAGCTCGCCTACGAGCCTACGCTTCCGTCGCACTACTTCCGGACGGTCGGCCTTGCGAGACTCCATCCGGGAGTCGGTATTGAGCAGACACCGCTGCACTGCGTGGCCTTGGCGCCTGCGTTTCACTGCGAGTCCGAGTGCCTCGATGTTGCGGTGCGGGTCGATGCGGCAGCGGGCCCTGTACCACTGCCGCTGCCGGCCGGTTACTTGGTGGACCCTTCGAGCGTGCTTCTCGACGGCGGGTCCATCGGTCCGCTGCGCGTGACGATTTTTGGCGATGCGGTGCTCGAGGCGCCTGCTGCGATACGCGGGACGCTCACCTACCGCGCGGGAAAGGGGCAGCCTCCGCTGCGCTTGGGGGCGACCGCTGGGTTGCTGGAATTGCCCGACGACATGAATCTGCCTGAGAACCTCGCGAGTCTTGCGGCACGTGCCAAGGTGGGCTGGCCGGCCGGGCCCCGGGCGCAGTGGCTCACAAAGGAAGTCCAAGCGATGCTGGCTTATGACACCTCGCCGAAGGTGGCGCGCCGGTTCTCGGATTGGCTAGCGACCCGACCGGCGAACGGGTTTTTGGACTTCGTATTGAGCATGGGTCGTGGCGACTGCGACGTGAAGAACACGGTGCTTGTGGCCGTTTTGCGCAAGGCCGAAGTGCCGGCGCGATTGGCGCTCGGGTTTGTCGGCGAGGCTGGGCATGCTCAACCGGGCCTCCATGCTTGGGTCGAGACTTATGTCGAAGGGTGGGATGTGCTCGATGCCTCGGGCGTGCCCCAAGATGCGCTCGAGGCTGCCTCGTTTCCCGCCTTGCCTCCTGTGGTGCCGAGTCGAGACACGACTGAACGATCCATGGAAACCACCGACGCCCCGAAACCACAGGTCGCCTCCGATGCCGGATTTTCCGCAAAGATGGGCAAGAGCCGTGAGCAACGTCCCAGCGGTCGATATGAGCACAGGGTCGCTCCACGGCCTTGGTGGCGTTTCCAAGCACTCTCGCTCTCCGATCTTTTGCGGCGCGTAGCTCTGACGTTCGGATGCCTATCGCTGATGCTCGCTGTCATGGCGTTCCTCCTCGCGGCTCTTGGGCGCAGACGCTTGACCATTGAGATCTTGGCGGGAACAGGACCGGCCGAGGAAGTCGTGGCGCGGTTGATAGAGAACGCCATCTTTCGTCCAGACCTGTGGGCCAATGCGTCGGACTTGGCGAGGAGGGAGCTGTTGCCCCTTCGGGGGAGAAAGACCCGTATGACGCTGAAGGAGGCGTTCGCTCGACGGGACAAAGGCAGGCTTTGGAGCGCGGTACAGGATGCGGCTTTTGTCGATCTCGCCGTACGACGGGGCGAACGCATTCTCGATGGCTCTCACGGATTGTTTGGAGAAGTGGTGCGCCGTTTGCCAGGGTGCATCGACCTCGACGAGCTATTGCGACTTGTGCCCATCTCTCGAGAAGACTGCCCGCCAAAGCTCACCGCGGCACTGGGACTTGTCGAGCATGCGAACGCGCTTCTCGAAACGGCTGGTCTCGGTTCGCACATGCTTCGCCTGTGCGCAGCGGGGTCGCTATACCCCATACGAGATGTGGACTTGCGGCAACTGGCCGGTGGCATGGCCGGTCCTCCGAGACAAATCTTTGTCGCTGTCGTGGCCAGCAGCCGTGCCATCGAGGAGCTCGTTGGCCTTGCGGAAGAAGCGCCGAACCTTGCGGCCTATTGCCTGCTCGAGCTCGCGGTCGTCGAAAGCACCATGTTGCGTTCCCTGCGTCCATGGCTGCGGATTAAGGCCGCGCAGGTTCTGTGTGAAAGAGCAGGAGGCGCCGCGTGATGCAAGGTTCCCAACCCAACGACATCCTGGCCATCGACGTCGACGCCGAGATCCGCAAGCTCGGGAGTTTGAGGTTGCGAAGCGCGGCCGAGCAGGTGGTGGAGCTCGTCCGTTTTGTGTGTTCTGCCGGAGCAAACCGAGTCGACATCCAGATCCGACGCCGACATTTTATCGTCAAGGCAGCGGGTGTGCCCTTTGATACCACTTTGGTGGGTCAGCTCGTGACAGTGGCCGATACCCGCTTGTCTCAGGAGCAGCGGCACGGCGCCGTGGTGGCGCTGGAGCGAGGGGACGCCTTGGGGCTTCTCGCGGCCTTTGCCCCTGGCACCTCGAGTGTGACCATCGAGTGGACCGAGAGGGACGGAGGCCGGAGCATCGAGCTCGTCCACGGAAGGCCGCCCGCCGTGTCGATGGCCTCGGGCGCAGAGGCTCTCTCGTTCACGTTGCACGGTCCAAAGCTGAAGGGCAAGGATCACCAGGCCGCCATTGCGCGGGCGTGTCGATTTGCCAGTGTGCCCATCTTCTTGGATGGCAAGCGGGTGAACCGTGGGCTGCACCTCGAGGACTGCCTGCTCAGCCAGCAGACGTTTGCCGGCTCGTCCCCTGCGATCATCGGGTTGCCATGGCGCGGGGAGCTCTGTCGCATCGTGCGTCTTTCGCATGGAATCCTGAGCGATGAGGCTCTTCGCACTCCACAGAGGGGCTTGCTGTTCCACGCCGTGGTGGACGAAAAAAGAGCAGCAGAGGACCTCGAGGAGATGCTGCGGCGTGCCTGCAGGCGGCTCTACTCCGAAATGTCGGACGAGTTCAGCAACCTCAGTGAGGAGGCGCGGCGACGGGCTTTCGATTTGCTCATCGAGCGCGCTGAGAAAAGTGGGCAGGAGCGACTGCTCGAAGACGTGGCGGGCTTCATCCGTCTGGGTGGAGAGCCGCTCAACCTGAAAGCTATCGTCGAACTGGCGCTTCGCGGTGGCGTTTACGCCATCGGCCGCGGTGACGATCCCAAGCGGTTCTCCTCTGTCGGCCATGTGGTGCTCATTGTGGACGACAAACAACGTCTGTTCCTCGAGCGCCATCTCGACACGCACCTACCCGCTCCTCCACCGCAAGCGAGATGGCTGTGCGTGCCCATTCGGCTTGGGGCCCGTCTGTCCGCTTGGCGCCTTCGTTTCGCCCCGCATGGGTCTAGCAAAAGGCTCAAGATGATCCCCGAGTCGCAGCTCTCGTCGTTTGAGCGACTGTTCTGCGAACGCCTCTGGCCGCTCATGGCGTTTATGGCCAGAGGAACCTCGGGCCGAGGGGCCTCGATTCTTCACTTTGCCGCGATTTCGAGCCCCCCAGTCTCAAGAATCGAGGCAGAGGGGGGCGCTCTTTGGATCCTCGCTCGAAACCACCGATTGATCGGCACCTTGGTACGCGGCGTGGCCGCAGATCCCAATCTCGCTTATCCCGCGCTCGCGGCTCTGGAATCATTGGCGCGAGACGGTCATGAGGCGGTTTATGATGTCCTAAAAGACCTCGTGGCTACCCGCGGCGCAACTCTTCCTTCATGCCCATGAGCTGATACAGCTTGCGCAGTCCCTCGAGATCGAAGATTTCGATCTTTTCGTCGATGATCCGCAGGTAGTTATTCTCTCGTAGCTCTAGAATGCCGCGTTTGACCGAGTCTACGTCGAGGCCAATGCGGCTCGACAGCTCTATGGGAGAAATGGCGATGAGCAGGCGGCCGTCGGTCTCTTGCGTGGATTGAGCGAGCCGAATGAGCGTGTTGACGATCTTGCTCTGGGAGTCGCGCAGCATCATGTTCTCGATGCGCTCCTCTGAGGACTGCAATCTGCGGATGAGTTGGTGTGTGAGTTTGAGCGCCACATCCGGCTGTTCGCGCAGCAGCGACTTGAAGTCGTCGCCCGGTAGGGCCAGAACGTGGCAGTCGCCAAGCGCCACTGCGGACGAGGGGTGACACCCACCCGGGACGAGGGCTGTCTCTCCGCAAATGTCCCCGGCTTTGAGAACCTCGATATCCCGCTCTACGAGTCGTACCTTCTTGATGAGGCGGATCCGCCCCTCGACGACCATGAAGACCTCGGTCGCGGGCTCGTCTTCGACGAAAACCATCTGACCGCCCGTGTAGGACCGTCCGTAGCGCTCTAGCAGCCGTTCGCGTTTTCTATCGCCTTCCATGTCTTACCCGTGCGCCTCTTCGCCCTGCAACCGATTGAGCTCGTATTCGAGCTGGGCAATCCGAGCGTTACGGAATTTCAGCTCCATTTCCCAGGCAGCGATATCGCTCTCGTGTTCCTTGGCGATTTCTATGAGGTGCGCCACCTCTCGCTCGAGCCTGGCGGCGCGCTGTTCCCTCTCCTCGAGTTGCTCCGTCAAAGAGGCGATGAGGGACTCCTTCTCGCCAGAGAGTAGCGTGCCCTCGGCGAGTTGGGACGACATATCCTGGAGCTCTTCTTGGCGCGCATTGAAATCGGCTTCGGCGAGCGCTGGCCTGCTTGCACGCTTTTGAACGTCCAACTCTGCCAGGGTCTCGGCGAGCTCTTCGGACGTCGCTGCCCGGGCCCGCTGCGCGGCTGCGAGCTTTTCCTCGGTTTCGCCGAGCTGGGCTCGAACTCGGTCCGCAGTAGCGCAGGAGGATTGCCGTTCAAGCTCGAGCTGCGTGAGACGGTGGCGCAGAGAGTCACGCTCGAGATGCACCTCGGCTAAAGCTTGGGAAAGTTCCTTGCAGCGGCCTGAAACGAGGGTCAGCTCTCGCATCAGAGAGCCGCCGCGCTCCTTCTCCTTGCCCAGTTGCTCGTCGAGCCAGGCAGCGCGATCCTCTCGGGTTGGGGCGCAGCGTCCTCTTGCCGCGCTCTCTTCACTACGGGCGGTGGTGCTCCATGCGGAAATCGCGTCCTGTCGCAGAACCAGAAGTGTGCGTTCCAATGCCGCTTCGCAGGCCAAGCGCTCCCGCAAGTCCCGCTCCATGGCGTCGCACTGGGCCGCGAGCTCGGACAAATCACCGGACAGTCGCGCGGCATCGGCACCTGCATTGTGCGACCACTCGTCTTGCTGCCTGAGCTTCTCCCTCAGCTCGATAATCGTCATCTCGAGCTCGGCCACTTTCTGATGTGATTGCTCTTCGGCCAGGCGCTGCTCGACCCGGAGCTCGGCGAGCACTTCGCGCCGCAAGTCGATTTGGGCGGCGCTTCGAGCGGTTTGAACACGAGACTGCTCGTCGCCGGCCGCGGCGAGCTCGGACTCGAGGCGCGCAATGCGCTCCTTGAGCATGGGTTCTTGGCTTGCCACGTTCTGCGGCTCGGTTCGGTGAGCGGTCGTTGAGGCAAGACGTTCCTGCAATTGAGCGAGCTCATTTTCGAGGACTCGACGCAGCTCGGCGCCTGCGGAAACATCTTTCTCCAGCGCTTCGATGCGGGCCTTGCAGGTCTCGTGGATCTGCGAGAGTCGCTGTTCGCGAGCGCGGTGGGAGTCTAGGTCCTGCTCGAGTCTGTTGATACAGCGATCGGCCGTGGACAGAGCCACGCTCTGCTTCTGCTGCTCGGAGCGAGCCTGCTCCATCTCTCGTTCAAGGTTGCGACAGAGGAGAAGGGCGGTATCGCGTTCGGATAAGACCTCGCTAGGCGGTGGGACATTGGTCGTGGAAGGCGAGGTCGTTCTGCGCGAGAGATCGGCATTGCGGGCCTCGAGCTCTGCGGCATGCCATTTCGCGGCTTGTAGCTCGCTCTCGAGCTCGGCGATGCGATGGTCGCGCTCTGTGAGCGCCGCGCTTGCGATCGGGGCTTCTCTGCCGCCCTGGCGCAAGGCCACGAGCTCGGTATCGCGAGACAAGAGCTCCATTTGCACGCGATCGCGCTCCAACTGAAGAGTCGCGGCCGCGAGCTCTGCCTCGACACGAGCTCGTCGTTGGCCAGACAGGGCGCCCCGAAGCCGCGCCATCTCCTGCTCAACGGCATCGTTAGTGGCAGCGGTGTTGAGGCTGGTCGAGGGCGCACTCTCCCGGGCCCGTCGCAGGTCAACGGCCATGTCGCGGACGAGAGCGGTCTGCCGCTCGAGCTCGAGCTGCGTCGCGGTTCTGTTGGCTGCGACCTCGGCCAATCGGCGCTCGAGGTCCGCGCACTCGGCTCGTGCGGTCCCAAGCTCGTCCGTATCGGTCTGAGGAACCGGCGCCTTTGCCGCTTCGGTCTTGGTCTGCTCGAGCGCCTCCTGCGAGGCTTTGAGCTCTGCCTCGAGCTGCATGAGCCTGGACCGCAGCTCCTCGGCTGCCTGGATGGCCTGACTCTTCTCCTGCTCGCCGCGCTTGCCTTTTTCGCGCTGTTCGTCGTAGCGGTGGCGCAGCCGTTCGAGCTCGGCCGCGTCGGCGCGCATTTGCTCGAGCAGGGCGTCGCGAGACGCCTCGGCAGAGCGGGCGCGTTCCTCTGCCTGTCGCAGCGCCGCTACGTGCTCGGCGCGGGCGGGCTCGTCCCGTTTGGTCGTGGCCGCGAGCTTGTTTCGCAGCTCGGCGAGCTCCTTCTCGGCGCTGCTGGCCTTCCGGGAAAGATCTTCGAGCTGGGACGCGGTGCGTCGACTCTTGGTCTCGTGCTCTTCTTGGGCTCTACGCAAGCGTTCGAGCTCGGCGGCATCGGCTCGCAGTCGCAAGACGAGCTCGTCGCGGGCGTTTTCCGCCACCTTGGCTCTCTCCTCGGCTTGCCGTTGACGGGAGAACGCGTCGGGATCCTGCGGCTTGTCAAAGGTTTGGGAACGGCGCGAGTACTGGCCTTCGATCTCCGCGCGCTGCTTGGCCTTGCGTTCTTCGTCGAGCTGTTTGGCGAGCTCCACGCCACGGGCTCGAGCCGCTTCGGACGCCATGAGCTCTCGTTCGATTTCCTTTTGCAGGCTCTCGATCTTCACCCCGCGGGTGGATAGCTCCAGCCTGGCAACCTTCAGCTCCTGCTCGAACTGTGCTGCGGCGGCTGCGGCCTCTCGATCGGCGGGGTTGGAGAGAGAAAGGCCTGAGAGAGGAACTTGAACCACGGTGTAGGGATCGAGAAGCGCCGGCACTTGACCGCAGACAGCGAGGAACCATTCGATCTCCTCGGCCGAGTCGCCGAGCAACGTGCCGTCGAAGGATACGGGTAGCTCCGTCCCGTCGAAGGATAGGTCAGCCACCGCGTAGCCGACGAACGGCGATTGACCGACCATCTGCACGGACGGGAATAGCCCGGTGAGCATGTCGTAGGCTTGGTAATAGTCCAGCGGCGCGGCGTGCGCTGCGCTGAGAGCTTTCTCGCAGCTGGGATTGCGCAGAAGCACGACCACATGACCCTTGAGTCCCACGACGCGCATGGCCTCGCTGAGCACAGCGGACGGATCCGCGAGAGAAGGAAGGTCGAGCACCAAGGCCACGTCGAACAACCCGGAGCGCAACTCCATGCGCTCGAGCTCGGTGGCGAGAATTTCCAGGTCTCGCCGAGCGCTGGATTCTGCCTGCTCACGGCTCGTGGCGATGCACACCCTGCGGGCACCGAGCTCACGGGCGTGGTCCGCAGCCTCCTCGGCCATGCCGACGATGAGCACACGGCGGCCAACGACGAGGGATCCTAGGTATTGCAGGGATGCGAGATTGTGCATGGGTCTTGCGTTCTTAGCTGTCATGATCGGGGACCTTGTGATTCGCCTCTGCGCGCGTGATATATAAACACAAACAAATGGGACAAGATCCTTACGCTATTTGGCCGCGGATTCAAAGTTAAACGGCAGGCTGAACAAATGGGCAGGCGCGACTAGGGGCTCGTCATCAATAGCCCGGCGGCGGTGGTGGGGGCGGCGGGGGCGGTGGGGGCGGTGGCGCCGAGCCCCAAGTATTGGGATCGGGATAGGGCTGCGGGGCGACCGGCGCTGGGGCCGGAGCCTGAGCTGGTCCTGGGGCCGGGGCCGAGCCCCAACCGTCGGCTGCACCCCAGGCATCGGGATTCGGCGCAGAAGGAGCCGCCGCCGCAGGCGCACCCCAACCAGCGTCTGGAGCAGGGCCCTGTGGCTTCTTCGGTCCCCTGGCAGCCGTGAAGTTGAAATTCATGGTCAGGGCAGAGTAGATGGCGAAGTCCAGGGCTTTGTTGTCGCCTGTGAAGCTCGCGGATGCGAGGTTCGTGCCATCGACCTTGCCTTCCTCAGCCGTGGCATAGGCGAGCCGCAATCCGAGGATGTCAGCGCCGATGGAGAACGAATCGGCGGCAAAGAATTCGGCGCCGAAGGCCAACTGCACGACGAACGGCGCGGACATCTGAGTGATCATGTCCACCTGGGCGGCGAGTTGCTTGCCCTGGGCTTTTTCGGCTTCGGTGTCACCGTTGTTGGCGCCGCCGCCCTTGGCGATGGTGCCGCCGATGTCCAGGCTCAGGTACGGCACGGCCTTGAGGGCCTCGGGCGCGAAGAAATAGAACTTGGCGCCCAGCAGTCCGCCGAGCGTCAGCATGGAGGCATCTGATTTCAAGGCATCCTCGTCGTCAATTTCGGGGTAGGGGTAGACGGTCAGCTTGCGATAGGCCATGTCTATGGTCAGGCGGAGCTCGAACTGCTTGGACAGGCCCCAGCGGACGTTGCCGCCGAACTGTGGCCCGCTGAAGATGTTGTTCGCAAGCGCGGCATTGTTGCCACCGTCGTCGCTTAAAATGGGAGTATTGTAGTCGTCCCAAGAAAACCGTGCACCGGCGCCGACCCACATGTCGGCAGCGCTGGCGCGGGCGCAGACCAGGGTGAGCATCGCGGTCGCGAGCCCGAGCAGCAGGGTTTTTCGCATCACTCGCTCCTTTTGGAAATACGTTGTTGCCAAAATTGTCATGTCCTTTGGAAAGAAACACTCGATTCGAAACGTTACAGTTCCGGTGTTCTGCCTGTCAAGGACGCCCTAGTCGGAACGACGCATAAAAATGGAGCTTTGATTTTGGTCTCTGATAACGTGAAGTTGATTATGAACCACTGCACCGTGTCCCGGGCGCTCGCCGCCATCCAATTCATTTTCATTCTAGGGGGAGCGGGAGGGTGCGCCCTTTCGAGCGGCCAGGCTCCCCTGCTCGGGCCGCAGGAGCCGCTGACAGCTCCCAGGTCGCTCTCTGCTGCCGAGAAGGCATCCCACGCGGCGCCGCTCGAACCCTATTTTTCGACAGGGGAGGCGGCGCAGGCGGAGTCTGCCTTGCGGGACAACCGTTTGCTGGACGCCTACCGCCTGTTTGGCGAGCTCGCAGCGAGCGCCTCGGATGCAGTTCTCACCCCGCGCGCTCGCTTCATGGCAGCCTACCTGGCGCAGTTGGTCGGCCAGTCCGAGGCAGCGCTGCAGGATCTTCCGGACTTGGCAAAGGAACTGCCGATGCTGGCAGATACGGCCTACGAGCGGGCAGCCTGCGCGGCTCGGGACTTGGGGCGTCCTGAGCGGGCTTTGGAGCTCTCGAGATTGGTCTCTCACCGCAGCGCCTACAAGGCGGACATGCAGTTGCTCGAGGCCGATAGCTTGCGAGCCCTCGATCGCTGCAAGGAGGCAGTCCCAATCTACAGAGAGTTGGCGACGACGATGCCCGAGGGCAGGGGGATCGAGGCGCGGCTGAGACTCGTGCAGTGCCAGGCCGCGCTGTTCCGCCAAGGCGCCTTGACTTTCGAGGAAGCGCAGGACGCCTTGCGCAGCTCCGCGCTCGTCGTTGCACAGGCGCCCTCTTCCGTGTTCGCCACTGCCGCTGTTGAGGCGCGCATCGAGCTGCTCGCCGCCTTGGGACAGACCGAGCCGCCTGAGCCCAAGGAGCGCAAGGCTGCGCTACTCGCCTATGATAAAGCCAAGCAGCTCTTCGATGAGATGCGCAACCCAGAGGCCGAGAAGGCCCTTGCAAAGGTCGTGCGACTTTCCCGCGGCGAAGGCTCGAGTCTTTATTGCCGAGCGAGTTACGATCTCGCGACCGCGGTGCAGCGGCAAAGGGACCACGCGCGCGCTGCGATCCTCTTCGAAGAAATGGCGCAGCAGTGCAACGATCCGGAGCTCAGGGTTAGGGCGCTCTACAAAAGCGCCAAGGGGTATCAGACCGTCGGGCGTTTGAAAGATGCCATTCGCCTGTACGGCCTGGTGGAACAAGAATATCCAGAGCATTCCTATGCCGACGACGCGCGGCTCGGCGCGGCGCGCAGCACTCTCGCCCTCGGGGATCGGGCGGCGTTTGGAGAGCTGCTGGCCACGCTTCCCAGCGCGTACCCAAGCGGCGACATGCGCGCCGAGGCTCTGTGGGAGTTGTCCTACGAGGGGCTCTCACGCGGGGATTCTTTGGCAGCCAGGGAGTCTCTCGCCGAATACTACCGACTGTTTCCGCGAGAGACCGGCTGGTACTCGGCAGGCAGGGCGCCTTACTGGCTCGCGCGCGTCGAGGAGTTGCTCGGCCGTACTGACTTGGCCATGGAGCTCTACGAGAAGTGCCTCGTCGCCGCGCCTTTGAGCTACTACGCCCTGCTCGCGTACAATCGCCTGGTGAGCGCCGATCCACAGAGGGCCTCTGCATGGATGGCGCAGCTCGCGCCGGTAGGGGATCACGTCGAGCCCCATATCGACCAGAAGCTGCTCGCCGAGCTTCCCTCGCTGGCAACCGCGGTGGAGCTGCTCCGGCTAGGCCTCGTCACGCGCATGCGTCGAGAGCTCGACGCCTTACTCGCGACCACAGCGCATCTGTCGCCGCAGGTGCCCCTCGCGGCGGCGCTCTTGGCTCGCCAGGCCGGATACTACAACGACGTGAAGCGGTTTGCCGTCACTGCGGCGGGGTCCAGGCTTCATTATCCATCTGGACAAGACGAGGATGCCTGGAAACTCTCATACCCAAAAGCCTTCGAGGACGAAGTGGAACAGGCCTCTCTTGACAGCGGCACTGAGCGCGCTCTCGTGTGGGCCGTGATGCGCGAGGAGAGTAGCTTCGACCCCCTGACCGAGTCCTGGGCCAATGCCATCGGCTTGATGCAGCTCCTTCTACCGACGGCAAAGGGTATTGGACAACGCCTCGGCCTGAAAGTGAACCGTAAGACCCTGGTGCGGCCAGAGGTCAACATCGCCATCGGCGCTGCCTACCTCTCGGCCCTCTCGGAACGGCTAGGCCATCTGGCCCTGGTCATCGCCGGCTACAACGCCGGAGAAGGGGCAGTGGGACGGTGGCTCGGCCAGTGGGCCGGACAAGACCTCGATCTCTTTGTCGAGTCTATTCCCTACGACCAGACCCGCGGCTACACGAAGCGCGTGCTCTCATCCTACGCCGCCTATTCTTTCCTTTATGGAGCGCCCAGAGGGCAGATCCCCAAGATTCCCCTCGCGCTGCCGCGGTGAGTGACCGCCGGTCCCGCTGTTCGGTCGCGAGCACCCGTTGGCCATTTACTCCAGGTCAATAGGAGTAGGCGCCGAGGGCACCTGCGTGAACAGGAAGCGCTGTTCGACGAACAACTCCACGCACACCTCCACGGCTTCGGCGTCCAGCTTGGTTCCCTTGAGGCGGGACAAGAGCGTGAGGGCCACGTCTTTGCCATAGGCAGGGCGGTAGGGTCGGTGACTAGAGAGAGCCTCCATGATGTCGGCGACCGTAATGATCTGCGCTTCTTTGAGAATATCATCTCCTCGTAGCCCCAGGGGGTAGCCGCTGCCGTCTAGCTTTTCGTGGTGCTGCGCGACTATTTTCGCGATGGGCATGTCAAAGGGGATGTTTCGCACGATGTCGTAGCCCGCGGCTGAGTGGAGCTTGACGAGGGCCATTTCTTCCGCGCTCAGCTTGCCGGGCCGCACCAGGATCTCTGCGGGGATGGAAATTTTACCGATGTCGTGCATCATGGCCGCGAGCTCCACGGCGCGGATACTGGACTTTCCCTTTCCCATCCCGGTGGCGATCTTCGCAGCGAGCATGGCCACGCGTTTTTGATGACCCGCAGTGTATGGATCTCGCTTTTCGACCGCGGTCGCGAGTGCCTCTACGACTTCGTCCACGAGTTGGCCGAGCTGGACCAGGCTCCTTCCGAGCTCGCTTTCCATGCGCACCCGCTCGCTGACGTTTTCTACGGTGCCGTCGTAGTGCAGAATCCGACCCTGCTCGTCGCGTGTGGCGAGCGCGTGCTCGCGAATGTGGATCACCTTGCCATCCTTGCGCACCCAAGGCGACTCGAAGCCCTTGACCTCGCCGCTGCGTTCCATGGCTTCCTTGAAGTTCTGGCGGTATTGGATGTTCTTGAATCCCTCTTGCTCCAGGTTGCGGGTCGCGAGCTCTTCGAAGCATGAAAAGCCCATCATTTCCAAGAGGGAGGCGTTGGCCAAAAGGACGCGTCCATCGGGCGTCGTGCGGTATATGCCAATGGGGGAATTTTCGAACAGCTCGCGGTAGTGTCGCTCGGCTTTCTGTGACCGCTCGAGCTCTGCTGAGAGCTTGGCGAAGTCTCGCTCGGTCGCAGCTCTATCTTCAATGAAGGTAGAGTCTTGGAAGTCGGTTTCTCCTGATCGAGTCATTGTTGAAGTATGACGCATTGAGGGGAATGCGCCGCCCAAAGATCGCTGTTGTTGCAAAAGGCTCAGCGCTCGCAGTGTCCTTCGCCGTCGATGTGCCCGAGGGTTGAGGTCATGTGGTCGATAAATGCCCAGAGGTTGTCGATGTCGTAGCTGGCGCCGCCGCCGAGCCGATTCCCACGGGGCCGTTTGCGGCTGCGAGATCGAAGACGCGCGGGGCGGGGTCTTCGAACGCGGGCGGGGTCCCTTCCTCTGCGACGGAAATCCCTTCGACATTGACCAGGAATTTTTCGAACGTCACACCCCAGACCTCGACCAGTCCCTCGATCTGTCCCACCCAAGCGGAAGAGGTTGTAACTATTCGCGAAGATCGGACGCCTTAAATTTTGTCGCAGAAAGTTGTCAACATTGGGGGAGAAGCGGCCGAG
>JALOQD010000265.1 GCA_025453525.1 Myxococcota bacterium | reverse complement strand
CTGTCGACGATGATTTTGCGGCCGGTCAGTCCAGTATCACCCTGAGGTCCACCGACGGATCTCCCCTGGGTCTGGTGCACAGGGATATCACCCCGAAAAACATTCTCATTTCTTACGATGGCTTCGTAAAGCTCATCGACTTCGGCGTCGCCTTCGCCAAAGGGCGAATCACGAACACGCGCACGGGCGTCGTCAAGGGCACCATCGGCTACATGGCCCCAGAGCAGCTTCAGGGCAAATCCGTGGACAGGCGGATCGATATTTTCGCCCTCGGAGTGATGCTGTACAAGTTGACCACTGGCGAGCATCCCTTCCCCGGAGCGACCGACGAGGAGCAGATGCACCGTCTTCTCAAAGGGTCGTACCCCCCTGTCCGCTCGCTTGTTCCCGATGCCGATCCTGCCTTGGAAGCGACGATTCACAAAGCCCTCGCAACAGATCCGAAGCAGCGTCACCCAACCGCCGAAAAGCTGGGCCAGGAGCTCAAAGATCTGCTCGTTCCCCAAGGGGGCCCAGTCGACAATGCCTATCTCGCCAAGTTGATGACCCGCGTGTTTTCCAAGGAGATTTCCAAACAGGACAATGCACTCCAGCGGGCGTTGGCGATGAGTGTCCCTCCCAATTCTGGATTCGCTTCGCAAGGGGACGAGACAGACGACAAGGCCCGATCCAATCGGCCAGGGAACCTCACCCTTCAAGGCTGGCAAACAAACTCTCCAAAGCACACCAAGAAAAGTAGGAGGCACACGGCGATCGCGGTTGTAGCGGCGACAACCGCTCTCTTTGGGTTTCTCATTGCGCGGTACAATGGACAGGACAAAGCGATTGCACAGGAACCGACGAGCCGAAGCTCCGAAACAAGCTCCGAAACCACCCACCCGGCCCCCAACGCCGTTCCATCTGTGGGCGCCAACCAAAATTCGAGAGACACCGGGAACAACGTCGAACCGCAAAAATCGTTTTATTTGTTGCTCAAGGGTGTGCCTGATTCGGCCAGGGTTTTACTCGCTGGGAACGAAGAGCCACTCGTAGGGGGGAAGATCGCTGTGCCGGCAGATGGCGCACGAAGGGAACTGAACGTCATAGCCGACGGGTACCTGCCGTATTCGCAGTTTATCGCCCCAGGCGAAGATGGCGAGCTCTCTGTCCAGCTCGAAAAAAAAAGAGACGCCCATCTAGAAGCGATTCATACTCATAAACTGAAAGGCAAAACCAAGGGCAAAAAATTGCTATCAAACCCATATAGCAAGCAATGAAACCTCTCTCCATCTGGGTGGCGACCACAGTCTTTTTGTGGAGCTTGAGCGCACTCGCGCAAAACCAGAGCCCAACCGACCGCAATCAGGCCGAGGCCGACGAGGCTTTCAGGATAGGCCAGGCCCACTTCAAAAAAAAAGAGTATCCCGAAGCTGCAGAGGCCTTCGAGAGGGCCTATCACCTTGCCCCACATCCTTCTGTCTTGGCCAATATCGGTTACTGCTACGATGAAGCCGGCGATTATCCCCGAGCCGTGGAAGCCTATCGCAAGTACCTAGAACAGCCCAATCTGGACACACCCAAAATTAGCGCGGAAATTGCGAAGGACCTCAAGAGGCTAGAGTCTAAAGTCGGCGAGCTTCACGTAACCTGCGTTCCAGAACCTTGCGAAGTGATGGTGGACTCTGTCTCCCGCGGCACTGGAACGACGCTCGCCCTTGTGCTGCTCCCTGGACCTCACATCGTGGATACGATATCTGGCAAGGAAACGCAGTTCAGACGTTTCGACGTCAGCGTCCCACGAGGAGGAGAAATCCTGCTCGAGGTGGACCTTACGCTCGAGTCTTCCACATCCTCGTCGCCTATCTTGTCTTCGCCGTCCGCCTTGTCTTCGTCGTCCGCCTTGTCTTCGTCGTCGCCCGCCTCTTCGCCTAGCAGCAGCACACTTCCCATGCGTGAGGAGGCACGGCCCCGGCTTCGCCCTCCTTTTTGGGTGGCGATAGCCGTCACCATTGTCGGGCTTGGCACTGTCGCGGTTTTCGGCGGGTTGACCTACGAGACGTGGAGCGATTTCAAAGAAGGTGGCTCAAACGATTCAGCGCTGAATGAGCGCGGAGAGACGCTCCGTCTCGGCACCAATGTCTCTGCCGGCATCACGGCAGCAGCGGCTGCCACAGCCATTATTCTGGCCATCATCGACATCAAACGGTCGAAAAAGAAGGATGGCAAGCACAGCAGGGCAGCCCGTCCACCCACTGAGCTCACCGCAACCATGACCGGATGTGCTTTGGTCGGATTGTGTGGAACGTTTTAAATTCCCATGACTTCCCGCAGGTCGAGGTGGACCTTTCCGAGGCAGAAGGCGACGATAGCGCTGTATCCCTCAAGCTCCCCGAGAGTCGCGCTGCTTTGTGCGTGGATCAGCCTCAAGGCGCTCATGGCATCCCACAGGGAACCGCAACCGAGCAGGCCGGCACGGTCCATGGATTGCCTCATCAGGGCCGGAACATCCAGATTCGTGAAGGCGTCGATGACATCGAGCACGAACGGCTGGACTTGCAACGCGACCTTGCCCGTCATGAATTCGGTGATGCCCGCCGAGAGGGACGAGGAGGGAACAGGCGGAGCTGCGCCAGGCGCGACGAGGCCAATGACCGTGAAGATGGCCTCGATGAGAGCGTCATCCTCAACGACCGTGGAGAGCCCTAGCCCATGGCGTAACCCCTGTGCAGCGCTTGCGGCCACAAAGGACAATTGCGGTTGGGACTCGGACTCCACCACCTCCTGCGGGACGACCAGCGCGCCGGGACTGCCGGGATACAGACGCAGGGAAGGCCCGTCCGACGCATAGACCACAGGAGGCTCGAGGCCGAATACCTGCGCGAGCTTGACCACGCTCACATTGAGGGGGGACTTGCGTCCGAGCTTCGTCTCTCCTGCGAAATCGATTTGCTTGGCCCACACGCCGAGCGCCCGCGCCAACGGCTCTTCTACCGCCTGCAGCACGGCTCGCAGAGCTGCCGTGAGCTCTTTGGGGCAAATCATTTCTTCATAAGTAGGATCTGCGAGGCGCGCTCCGAGATTCCAACGGGCGCTCTCGCTGCGCCCTCCTCCACCCAACGCAATGTCCCGCGCTTCTGTTGCCAAGATGGCCATGGGCGTGTGGCGACGCAGCTCGTACAGACGGGCCACTCGACCGAGCGCCGCGGCGTCTTCGCAGGTCTTGCTGGCAACAGCGAGATAGGAAGCCACCGCGCGATCAACAAACACATTGAGCGACAAAGAGTCAGCGCGGCGTTCGAGCAGACGGGACAGCTCATCGATGGGACGCAAATCCGTAAAATCCGCCTCCCAGGCGTCGAGCAAAACGCGCTCGGCATCTGCTGGACGATCGCATTCTTTATTGAGCAGCTCTGCTAGCACCAGGGATTTTTCGGTGCGTTCCCTTGGCGTGGCGCCGAGCCTCACGAGGTGCTCGAGCGCCTGAACCGCGCGAACGAAGTTGCCGTCGCGATGGTAGAGATCGGCCAGGCGCTCGAGAGACGGAACATGCTCGACATCCCAACCTAGCACCTTGAGAAAGCTCTTCTCCGCCAAATCGGCTCGAGGAGAATGATCCATATAGAGCTGGCCCAGAGCGAAGAATATCGGGATGCCTTGCTCAGGATCGCGGGCGATGCGAGCCGCTGTCGTAAGACGCTCGATGGCCGCATGCCATTCGCCGTCTTGTCGGTGCAGCTCGGCGAGACGAAGGTGCGCCGCGGTGTCGGTGTCCATGAGCTCCGCGGCCTGGAGCAGGTGTTCCTTGGCCCTGTCTCGCTGGCCAAGCTCGAGATAAGGCTCAACCAGTTGCATATGCAGCTTTCTCTTCGTCTCGGGCTCGAGCTCTGCCGTCAGCCTCAAGGACAGCACCTCGCAGCGGAGGTGGCGATCCGCAAGCTCGTCGGCAAAGCGCAGCGCCTGCTCGAAGGCCTCGTCGTCCTGCGGTGACGCGGCGAGCAATTCTGCCCATAGCTTTCCGGCGCGCGCCCGATCGAGGGGCTGCTGCGAAGCGACGAGTGCCGCGGCCCTAAGGCACTCGCGTTTGTGGACGCTGACCTCGCAACGTCGCGCAAGCTCGACGAGGGCTTCGAGACAGAGCTCTTCATCCCATTCTAACGACGCTAGACGGGCTAGAGGGAGCGGATCCTCTGGTGACACCTCGCTGGCCTGACGATAGGCCTGCGCTGCTGCCGTCTTCGCACCGCTGTCCCTGTCGAGCTCGGCACGGCGCATCCAGTGACTGACGCTCTTGGGGAGCAGGGCGAGAACGCGCCCCAATGCGACTCTTCTCGCATCCGCAAGATGGTCTTCGAGCTTTCCCTCCAGCTCCACATGAGCAAGAGCGCATCGCTCGTCGAGCCTCGATGCAAGGTCCGAGGCTGCGAGCTCTCCTTTCGTGAGCTGCCATGCCGCAACGGCCGACGCACTCACCATGTTCTTGTCCGTGGTCGTTGCGGCCAAGTCCCGCAAGGCAAGGGCCATTTCGCCCTTTTCGCGCTCCAGTCCCGCCAAGATCATTCGCTTTATCGCCGTGGGACGATGCCCTGGAACGCGCCGGGCGATCTCCCGAACGTGTCGCAGCAACGCGCGGTTTCCCTCTCCTTGCCGCTGACACGAAAGGGCCAGTCGAACCGCCAATCGGGCAGCCGCCGCTCCCTCCTTACCCACCAACTCCGCTGCCAGGGAAGACATCACCTGTTCGCCCTTACCCGCCACGAAAAGAGCTTCCTCGCATCCCAGAAGGTAAATCGCGTCTTTCTCCTGCTCGACTGCGGACAGGAACCAAGGCGCCGCGTGCTCGGGCGCGATCTCGAGCGCCAAGGAGCCGATGATCGTGCGCTCGTGAGCCGAAAGCTCTTCCGCAGGCGGCAGCAGCACATGGGCCGAAAGCGCAGACCTCATGTGCGCCGAAGCGGCCTTGAAGGCGAGCTCCCACAGACCGAGGTCGGAAGGATCGTTTTTTTGCGCCTTGAGCAGTAAAGCCGCCCCTTTGGCGTGGGCACCTCCCAGTCGGTGCCAGAAATAAGCGCGCACGAAATAGAAAGTCGCCAACGAGAGAGGCGCCGCTTCGGAGGCTCGGGTCCATGCTTTGGCAAGTTCTTCGGTGCTCGCCCCCACTCGTTCGAGACCGCACAAAGCAAGCAGGCAAGAGGGGTCCAGCCCTAAAGCGCGATCGAACAACTCTCGAGCGCGATCCCGTTGCGAAGTCTCCTGATGCCGTGCAGCCCACGCGATATACGTGGCCTGTAGCGCCGGGGTGTCTGCGATTTCTGCCTGCGATTCTGACAATTTGGCCAAAGCCGCGCTCGTCCTGTCGACCATGCGCAGGAGCGACGGCAACGGCTCGCGAGCCGACGCCAGGTCTTCGCCTCGCAACGCCGCCAGTGCGAGCTCGGGTTGATCGAGGCAGTGCAAGCGAATATACGCCTCGGCAACAGCCAGCGCCCAGCGGTCCTCGCGATCGGCGACTCTGTCGCGTAGCTCGGCGAAATCGCCCGCTGCCTGCCCAAGATCGCGGGAGGCCAGAGAACCGTAAAGCAAAACGGATGGATCGACCTCAGCCGACAGCACAGTGGCGCCCGGTTCCCAGGGGAAGTCAGCGCACAGAAGCGCCGCGAGCGCCCCTGCTCCCGGGCTCACCGGCCCAGTGTCCTTGGCGAGCGCACCCATGGACTGCCCATCGGCCCAGGCCGCGACATCTCGAGAAATGGCAATGGCAGCCTGTAGTCGTGGCGAGTTGGCTCGAGGCGAAAGCCGGCCGAGTGCGCGGGTCCTGCCCTCTTGGCTTTGAGTGCGAATAGCGGCCAGCAGCTCGAGATCGGCGAGGTTGCCCGAGTTGTCCTCTTCTGTTGCTTGGTTCTCCCCAGGCTCGCAATCCAGGGAGAAGACACACAGCACTTTGGCGAAACGATTCAGTGCAGCGCGCATGGAGGGATCCTCCACGCTCCTAGCCAGTACCCGCAGATCATCGAAAGCATCTCGATATCGCTGATGCCGCAACCGCAGACGCACTCGAGCCCAAAGACCAGAGAGAGACAAGGATTCGCCGCTCTCGCTGTCGAGGCGAGATACGGCTGCGTCGAGAAGGTTGAGCCGCTCCTCGAACAAGGCGAGGATGAGCTTGAGGCCCACCGCACCGGCAGAGTCGGGCCACTTCTCGATCATCACCTCGAGGCTCTGGGCGAGCTCGCCGTCGTCGGACTGATTGACCGCCACTCCGAGCTTGAGCAACGGCGGTACAAGAGCGCCTGGATACGAGGAAGCCGCGGCGCGCAAACTGTCCATGGCCTCCGCGAAATGGCCGGCCTCGATTTCCAATGCTGCCTGCTCGGAAAGCAGACAAGCCGTCTCGCAAGGATTCGACAGTCGCCCAATTTGCGAATCGATGATCAGCGAAAGAGTCTCTCGATCCCCTGCGATGCGTGCGAGACGACGCATGGCGTCCCGCGCTGGCTTGTAATCCGGATGAATCGCCAGGGCGCGACTATGGCAGTTCCAGGCTTCTGCTGGATGGCCTGCGCGCCGCCACAAGAGACGACCCGCCTCGTGCCAACACGCGGCAGCGCGAAGTGGATTGCCAGGGAAAGCGGCGTTAGCGCCCTTGGCCAGGGCGCGAATCCGCTCCAAAAATTCTCGACTGACCGGCGGAGCCGCGGCTTCCAAATCGGACAGTCGCTGTGGCGGTGGTCCGATGGCGTTGAACTCAGCCTGCACGGCCGATGGAAGCAGCGACTGCAGAATCGCCGCAAAGGGAGTAGAGGCGGTCGAGGTCTCTGTCATCTGCTTCCACCGTTTCCGCGATCGCCGCTGATGGCAATCCGGCGCGCCCTATGGAACTGTCCAGAGAGGGCAAAGCCAAGAAGATCTTGACCGCGCGGCAGGCGGGATAGTTGGCGCAAGGGATCGGCTCGGAGGAGCTGCGCGCCCGCATCTCCAGCCTCTTGCTCGATGAGCGCTTGCATGGCGTTGAACAGGTGCCCAGCGCTCAAAAGGCCAGCTCTATCTGCCTCGGCTATGCACCCGGCCGACCATTCGCGCAAGGAGGCCGCGGTTTGTTGGACGAGTCTCGAGCTCGGCTCCTCGAGCTTGGCGCGCGCCTTTCTCGACAACTTCTTCCTCGCCCGGTGGACGAGCTCGAGGTCCGTGGGAATCGGCAGGGCCGTTGACTCACCGAGCAGCGAAGACGCCACCGCCAGCACCCAGCGCTGGGGCCCCGAATGATCCGACGGTAAGAAGGCACCTAGGCCCTGAGCAGACCGAATGAGATTGAACACCGCGAAAAAGCGATCGGCATCGCTCGGCTCGCGTCCCACGTCTCCGCAGATCGCGATCGTGGGGATGCCGCCAGGCAGGCAGAGCGAACCCTCGGGGGCGGCGCCCGCGGCATGCATCTCGAGCTCCTCGAAACCGAGCGCCTCACCCCACTTCTCCAACCAGTCTCGCAAGGGACTGACATCGCGCCTGCCGAGCCGCGTGCCGCGACCGAGCTGCAGTGCCCGTCCTATGTGGTCAAACGCCTCAGCCGCAGCCTCTGCGGCAATTTGCGCAACGAAGCTCGCCGGATGGAGAGCCTGTGAAGAACGAAGACAGGCTCGCAGCTCATCCGCTTTGCCCATGGTCGGCTCGAGAATCGCCTCGACCACAGAAACCGGCGCCGCCATGGAGAAAAAAGCCACCGCTTCGTCGCACACAGTGCCAATGTCCCTCTGGCCGGCGAGCAGCGCTACCTGTTTGAGCTCGCCGATTCTCGAAAGGTCAGCCGGGTTCTCCGCCAGACTCGAGAAGCAGTAATGCAACGCTCGGTCGAGGTTCATCTGGTCGTCGCCCTGAAGACAGAAGTTATGCGTCAGCTCCAGCGCCGGAAGATGAGACGGCGATTTTTGGAGGATCTCCTTGAGGATGAGGGAAGCGTTCTCATCGTCGAAAAGACGCTCGAGTCTCACGCACGCCTCTTGGTACAAAACAGCGATTCGCTTTTCCTGGTCCGGCTCGAGAGACGCTAGACGATGCAGGGCATCTGCGGCCTCTTCCCAGTTCTGCCCTTGCTCAAGCAAGGTCGCGAGACGTTGCAAAGTTTCGGGGTGTGCGTCGCCGCGGGCCTCGATAAAGCGCAACCGCTCGATCGCGCCCTGCCTGTCGGACATCGTCTGTTCCGAGAGATCCGAGGCTCGCCATGCCATCTTCGAGGCCTTTGCGAGATCGACCTCTTGGCGAATGTAAATATCCATCAC
>JALOQD010000487.1 GCA_025453525.1 Myxococcota bacterium | reverse complement strand
AAAATAAATAAAAAAATGAAAAATTTACTCGATTCCCACCGAATGGCGCATGAATTGGACGCGCTCGTAGGCCGCAGGGTTGTCGCTCAGAGCTTGGCTCATCCTGCCCCGGAAATCGGCGATCCGCTCGAATCCGTGTCGCTCCATGTAAGCGCGTACCTCTGCGACCATCGTTTGAAGGTGTTCGACGCCCCTGTCGTACAACACGGATACGGTCTGGACTGCTGCAGCTCCGGCTAAAAGCATTTTCACGGCGGTCTTGCCGTCGTGCACGCCGGTGGAGGCGCAAAGATCGCAGCCCGCGCGACCGGCCAGGAGCGAGATCCAGCGCAACGGCAGCACGTACTCGTTCGGACTGGAGAGGAACCGCGCTGCCGTCAGCTCGAAGCGCTCCACATCGAAGTCAGAATTATAGGATCTATTAAAAAGAGTGAGCCCAGCCAAGCCGCTCTCGCTGAGGCGTGACAGGAAGCCGGCCATCCCGGAGAAGTGGTAGCCGAGCTTTACGGACACAGGGATCCCCGAGGCTTTGCGCACAGCCTCCACCACGGAGAAATAGGCCCGTTCCATTTCAGCGCCTGACAGGCGGGTGTCGCTCGTGAGCACGTTGATATTGAGCTCGATGGCGTCTGCCCCCGCTTTCTGTAACCGGGAAGCGAATTCGGTCCAAATGCCAGGGGAAACGCAGTGAACGCTGGCGATGATCGGAATCCCTACGGCCTTCTTGCTGTCGCGCACCAAATCGAGAAAGGCCGTGACCGCGCCCTCGCGTCCATAGGACCGAATGTATTCATCGGCCTCGGGATGCCAGAGGGTCTGCTCACCAGAGGCCACGAGCGCATCCACCTCAGCGACGATTTGCTCTTCGAAGATGGATTTGAGCACCACGGCGCCTGCACCGGCGCAGGCGCATTGCTCGACAGCTTTTACGGACTTCGTGAGGCCGCAAGAGCCCACGATGAGCGGTGAGGAAAGCGCCAGTCCCATGTATTTAGTAGATAGATCCATCTTGGTTTCTCTCCTCTTATTAGTTTTCTTGCAGGCGATTGTTGCGTCCCTTGCGCGGTGAAGTCAACCGCGTTGGCGTATCGAAGGGCAAGGGATCAATCCTCGCCAGGCATTGTACAAAATCGATAAAAGATTTAATAGAATTGGTTCTCAAAAGACGCCGCAACAAAAGGGCCAGCAGGCCGTACTAGGCAAATGGAGCATGAGACGCAACGCTGCACACCTCGCCCTCTTCGTTTTTCTCGGCGCGCTTTCGGCCTCGCCGGCCGCTTTGTCCCAGCCGCGGGACAATCCCATCGAGCGAGCGAGGCACCACATGGAGCTCGGTCAGGAAGCCTTTCGCGCTGGCGAGTTCGCGCAAGCGGCTGAGCAGTTCCTCGACGCGTACACGGCCTCTCCTTTCGCCGCGTTTCTCTACAATGCCGGACTGGCCTATGAGCGGCAGAACGCGGCGGGCAAGGCCGCGCAGATGTATCGCCGTTACTTGGACGCAGAGCCCAAGGCTGGAGACGCCCCGCAGCTCGAAGTCAAGATCCGCGCCTTGCTCTCCGTGGCAGAGGCTCCTGCGGAAACCGTGGTGCAAGAGGCGAGCTCGAGCGAATCCATCCAGATGAAGTCCCTTATTTCGGTGCGCACCAACCCGATAGACGCCAAAGTGCGCATTCTCGACAAAAAAGGCCTCGAGGTGGCGAGCGAAGGCGGCGCAAGGGGCCTGACCGTCGAGCGCGGGGTCTATACCGTGGAGGCGAGCCATCCGGACTTTCGCACCGTGCAGACCGACATCAGCGTTGTGCCAGGCCAAGTATCAGGGGCGGCGGTTTACGTGGACGACCGCGGGCAAGGCCAGGTGGGTGTGTCGCCTTGGGGCGGTGTGCTGCCAGCCGGGCCCCATAAGGTCATGGTCGAAAAGCCGGGCTACAAGAACGCAGAGAAAGAAGCGCTCGTCGCTCTGGGTGGTCAACACGAGCTCGATTTCTCTCTCGAACGCCTCGACTTCGGACAGCTCCTCGTCAAGGCCAATGTGGCTGGTGCAAAGGTGCTCGTCGATGGACAGTTCCTGGGCGCTGCGCCCCTCGACGAACCTCTGCAGCCGGGAAAACGCCGTGTTGTCGTCAGCGCGGACAAGATGAAGGATTTCCAGACCCAGGTGGATATCGGCGGCGGCCAGCGCACCAAGCTTCTGGTTCGAATGAACCCCAAGCCGAGTCGAACCTCTGCATGGGTCTCGGCCGGCGTGTCCCTAGCGTTCGTGGCAGGCGGCTCCGCCTGTGGCGGCGTTGCCCTCGGAATCCGCGACGATCTCGAGCGAGATCGCAATCGCGGCAGGCTCGCCAGCGACGACCCCCGCATGATCAAGGGGTTCCTGCTCGCCCTGGGCGCGGACCTGGGGTTCACGGTGGCTATCGCCACCGCGGCCGCGAGCCTATACTACTTCCTGCGAGATCCTTTGCCGCCGTCTGAGGGTAAGGTCAGCGATCCCGCGGATCTCGAGCAGAATCCCGCGGGGGCCTCGCCCACGGTCACGGTTGCGCCGATCGTCACGCCCACCGCTGCCGGGCTCGGCATGGCGTACCACTTTTGAAAGAAGGAGGACCTCGTGCGTACCTCGTCGATGCTCTGCCTATGCTTGGCGATGCTCTGTGCATCCTGCACGTCCCTCGACTTCTTCGGCTACGCGGATGACTCTCCGCTCCTCGTGGTTGGCAGACCGAAGGGCTACAAATCCCGCGCGTTCGGCGCGCAGCTCGCCGCCACCTCGAGCAGCTCGCTCGACCTGATTGTCGTTTCTGGCGGCCGCAACACGCAGACGGCGGTTTTCACCTTGGGTTCGAGTGGGGCAGTCTCGGCACCCTCGAGCCCAGACGTGTACTATCCGTCGACTTTGGGCAAGGCCCAAGACAGTGGCGCAGGGAGCGCGCTTGCGGGTTTGCCCGCCTGGCACTCTTTCGATTCGGAGACGGGCAGCAAAGTCCTCGTCGAAGGCTGCTTCGCCGTGGGCGAGCCCAGCGGCTCAACGCCGAGCGTGAGAGTCGTCTGTCAAGGGGGCGAGCGCGAGGCCGACCGCCTCTCCCTTCCCTCGGTCTTGGGCGAGGCAGTGCCGCCGGAAGAGGGTTTTGGACTTCACCTCGCGGCGATTCGCCCAGCTGGAGGTGGCGGTTTTCTCCTCGCCGCAGGAGGAGATGAGTGGACGGCGGTGTACGCCTCTGGCCAAGACGGAGACAGCACCAGCGCCGCTTATCTTGCGGCCTCGTCCTCTTCTGACAGAAAGCTCGAGCGCTTGGCAGGCGGTCGCGCTGAGCTCTCCCTGCCTTGGTCCACGGCCCGGAAGTCGCGGTTCTTTGTCGCAGCTGGGTCGACCGCGCGAGGCGGGGCCGAGGAGCGCGTCCAGATTTTTGCCGAAAACGGCAGCCGTCTGGAGCTGCTTGCCTGCGTGACCCGCGAAGGTGAGCTCGGCTTTGGCGGTTCGATGGTCGCAGGCGATCTCGATGGCGACGGCAACGACGAGCTCGTGGTGTCGGCCTCGGCTGCCCTGGGGAGGGTGGAGCGCGTCTATGTCTACGATGTCGCGGCACTGGCCGACCAAGCGCGCCTCTCTCCAGAGACCTGCCTCGGGCAAGCGACGCCCCTCGTCATCGTGAGCGCGCCAGGCCAGTTCGAAGCTTCTTCCTGCGACGAAGGCTGTGGTTTTGGCACAGCCCTCGCCATAGGCGATATCGCCACCGACGACAGCGGTGCCGAGCTCGCGGTTGGCGCTCCAGGGGCTACGGCCCACGGAGCGAGGCAGGCCGGGGCGGTCTATTTGTGGCGAGGCGCTTTGCTGACAGAGGGCGTGGCCGCGGCCCCTTCGGCCTATGTCGTGGACTCGGACGCGCACAAGGCAGATGCCCTGGGAAGCGCGCTCGCCGTCGCGCCGATCGCCGGACGGAGCGAGCTCGTCGTTGGAGCGCCTGGCGCGAGCGCCGTTTTTGTCGCGTTTTGCACAGGCCTCGGAGAAGACATCGAACAAGGGGCAGACCGTACGAGAAACGCCAAGGGCAAGATGAAATGAAGAAAGAGCCCATCCAAGTTCTGGTTGTCGACGACGAGCCCAACATGCGCAAGGTTCTGCGCGTCCTTCTCGAGCACGACGGATACGAGGTTCACACAGCGCAAGACGGCCTTGTGGCCTTGAGTCTTCTCAGCGAGAACCACATCGACATCGTCATCAGCGATCTCAAAATGCCGAGACTGGACGGCATGGCCCTTCTGCGCCGAATCGTCGAGGACCACGAAGGACTGCCGGTGATCATACTCACGGCCCACGGTACCGTGGACACAGCGGTCGAGGCGGTCAAGCTCGGCGCGTTCGACTACGTGACCAAGCCGTTCGACCGCAAGGAGATGAGGCAGATCGTCGCCAAGGCGGCCCGCACGCAAGAGCTGGCGCGGGTCGACGCCTCGGTGGATCGCGATAGCACGACCGGGCGCTACAGCATCATCGGCCGCAGCCAGCCCATGCGCCAGGTATTCGAGATTCTGGATCGCGTGGCCGACACGCCCTCCACCGTGCTCATCACGGGAGAGAGCGGTACTGGCAAGGAGCTCGTGGCCCGCGCTCTGCATGAGAACTCCGGCCGCAGGGGCAATCCCTACATTCGCGTGAACTGCGCTGCAATCCCTCCAGGGCTCATCGAGAGCGAGCTGTTCGGCTATGAGAAAGGCGCGTTCACCGGCGCTGACACCGCCAAGCCCGGTAGGTTCGAGCTCGCCCACAATGGCACGCTCTTTCTCGACGAAATCGGGGAGATTTCTTTGGAGATGCAGGTCAAGCTACTCCGCGCCTTGCAGGAAGGCGAGTTCGAGCGGGTCGGCGGCATCAGCACCACCAAGGTCGACGTGCGGCTCGTCACGGCCACCAACCAGGATTTGCGCAGACGCATTTCCGAGGGGCTCTTCCGAGAAGACCTCTTTTACCGGCTCAATGTCGTCAACATTCACCTGCCGGCCTTGCGAGAGAGGCCGGGCGACATCGAGCTCCTCGTCGAGCACTTCTTGAGCAAGTACAACATTAGGCTGAACAAAAAGGTCCAGCTCGTCTCTGCCGCAGCCCTGGAGTTGCTGCAGCGCCATTGCTGGCCTGGCAATATTCGCGAGCTCGAGAATGTCATCGAGCGCTGCGTGCTGTTCTGCGATACAGAGGCGGTGCAGCCTCCAGACCTGCCGCCAGATCTCTACGGCCACCCTCGAAGCGAGCCACCTTTTCGCGAGACCGGCGAAATTCCGCTTCACACCGGCGACTCTGTCGAGCGGGGGCTCAAGGGACAGATCAAAGCGGCCACCGCGAACCTCGAACGTCAGCTCATCAACCGCGCCCTCGATCAGACAGGGCGCAACGTGACGAGAGCTGCCAGACTGCTCAAAATCAGCCGCAAGTCGCTGCAGACGAAGATGAAGGATCTGGGCCTTAGGGAAGAAGGCGGGGTGGAGATCAAAGGGTGATCAGATCTCGATGATGTCGGCTTCCTTGGCCGCGAGGATTTTGTCGACGTCGGCCACTCCCTTGTCCGTGATCTCCTGAATTTTCTTGAGACCGCGCTCCGCATCGTCCTTGGCGACGTCCCCGCTCTTTTCGAATTCTTTGAGCATGTCGTTGGCGTCGCGACGGGAGTTGCGGATGGCTACCTTGCACTCCTCCCCTTGTTTTTTCACCACTTTGACGAGCTCCTTGCGACGCTCCTCGGTGAGCGGCGGCACAGGGATTCGGATGATCTCGCCGTCGCAGGACGGGTTGAGGCCAAGATCTGCGATTTGAATGGCCTTTTCCACAGAGCGAACAGCGGTGCGGTCGAACGGTTTGACCATGATGAGCCGCGGCTCGGGGGTGGTGACCGAGGCCATCTGGTTGATGGGCGTCATGGCCCCGTAGTAATCCACGCGCACGACGTCGAGCAGGGCGGCGTTGGCCCGCCCGGTGCGCAGACGTCCCAGGGAAGTCTTGAGCGCCTCGTGGGCCTTCTTGACCGAATCGTTCATGCTCTCGAATACTTCTTCCATCATGGACATCGATATATCCTCCTTCGCAAGAGGTCCGCGGGTCAGAAGAACACCCTGTCCTCGCCCGTGTGAATGCATGCATTCTACTCATGCACCGACCGGTTGTCGACTGTCGAACATCGTCATGGTAGTAGGCTAGTGAATTCGTGGGAGAAGGAGAGACCCTTTTGCGCCCAAATCACCCCAACC
>JALOQD010000264.1 GCA_025453525.1 Myxococcota bacterium | reverse complement strand
CAACCCAAACAGTGATGTGAGCTATTTGTCGAACAAACGCCCATGGCCGCTGTCGCTTTCCACCAATGAGAATTAAAATGACCCCGGCGCGCAGCGGGTGTGCCTCGCGAAAGCTTGGAGTGAGGCATCCCGCGTTGCAGCCGTGGGGCATTTTCCGAGGCTCTTTTTCTGAACAAAGGAGGGGTCAAGACTCTGCGCCAGTCGGGGCCAATAGACAACATGATGAAATCAGCCACCACACCCCACCGCGTGTTGCTTCGTAAGCGGCATCGCGCTCCGGCCGGTACCGAACCAGGGTTTCTGGGTCCACGGCCCCGCAGTCAGAGCACCGGGCTGCGCGTCGTCGCCTATGGGCCCTCTGAGGCAAAGTCCGTCGACAATCCCACGGTCAGCGATATCGCGCGACTTCGCGAGGCGTTTCCAGTGACCTGGATCGACGTCCAAGGCCTGGGAAACACGGCGTTGCTGAGCGAAATCGGCGAGTCGCTGGACCTACACCCCTTGGCTCTCGAGGACGTCGTCAACGCGGAGCAGCGCTCAAAAACCGAGGACTACGACGACCACCTGTTTCTCGTGATGCACAGGCCCGCGCCGGACCAGGCTGGCCTCGCAGAGCAAGTGAGCCTCTTTTTGGGCAATGGTTTCGTCGTGACGCTGCGGGACTCGCAGGACGATCCATTCTCCCCGGTGCAACAGCGGTTGCTCGACGGCCGATCGCGACTGCGCAGCCTGGGCGCCGACTACCTCGCCTACTGCCTCGTCGATGCTGTGGTGGATCAGTACATGCCCCTGCTCGACGATTACGCCGCACGCCTCGATGTCCTGGAGTTCGAGGCCGTGGCCCATGCCAGCCGCGACACCGTGCTCCGCCTCCACGACATCAGCCACGAGCTCCTGATGCTGCGACACACCCTCTCGCCGCTGGCAGACGCCTTGCGGGGACTCACGTCCCTACGGGAAGAGCTCATCAGCGCCGAGACAAAGCTTTACTTGCGCGATTGCTTGGACCACTCGACCCGGCTGTCCGAGGAGCTGCGCACCTATCACGATCTGACCCGGGGCCTGGTGGAGCTTTGCCTGTCGAGTCTATCGGCATCCACGAACGACGTGATGCGCGTGCTCACTATGATCGCCACGATCTTCATTCCGTTGAGCTTCATCGCCAGCCTGTATGGCATGAACTTCGACACCACGGCCTCGCCTTGGAACATGCCAGAGCTCAAGTGGTATCTCGGCTATCCGTTCGCGCTTCTGTTCATGGCGCTGACGGCCCTCGGCCTCATGACCTTCTTCATTAGAAAGGGGTGGTTTCGACGCAGGCGTCGCCGGCCATGAGGCCCGCGGACGAGAAGTAACGGTTAATAGTTCCAGCGTGTCGTTTCAGAACGCGACGGCCGTGCTGCGCTGTTCACGCAAGCTAGCGTGCAATCCATCAAGCTGGGTTACCGGGTGCTTGCGCCTAAGGTACTGCCCGCTCTTGCGCAAGCGGTCGATGTGACCGCGAACGAACTCTTCGCTACCGAGCACGACGCCGTCGACGAAGTGCCGCAGCCGTTTGGCGTAGGCGCCTCGCGCTGCGAAGCCATGCGCTTCTTCGGCGCGCACGACGTGGGCGGGAATTGTGACCTGACCGCGCTTGGACGCCACGTTGCCGCGGTAGTATAGGCGCGCCTTGTAATCGCGGAGCGCCGCGCCACGTTTTACGAGCCTGACGAGCTCGGTGAGGGGGATCATCCAGCGGTCGGCACCGATTTCGCGGTGAAAGACAGAGGAGCCCTCGTGGACTTCGGGTTTCTCGACGAGGCCAGCGCGCACTGCGTTGAGGTCGACATAGAGCAGGCAGTCGAGCAGTTCCTTCTCGTTCTCCAGCAGCGTGCTCTTGAACCGCTCGGCCCAGAAGCGGCCGCGGCGCTCATGGGCCCCGTTGAACCAGCGGGCAAAGCCGGCCTGCAGGTTCCGCATGAATTCCGAGACGTCGAAGATGCGCGCTTCGAAGCGCTCCCAGTCGGTCTTGATCCAGCCCTTGAGCAGCGTGTCGGGGTAAAGCAGCGTGGCGCGGGACCAAAGCTCTTCGCGCGAGAGCTTGCGGGGTTCGTCGAAGCGCACGACGAGGTGGTAGTGGTTTCCCATGACGGCGAAGCCAGCGACGGCGCAGCAGTAGACCTTGGCGAAGCGCTTGAACATTTCGATGAGAAAGCGAGTGCAGCGTTTCTCGGCCAGCGGGTAGTCGCCCTTGTGGCCAGCGACGCGGGAGCAGAGGTGGTAGTAGGCGCCAGCGCCCGCGACTTTGACTCTAGCCATGCGTGCCATAGGAGGCTCCTATCGCTGTGCCCTCGTGGGGCGGTGGATAGGAATCATAAACGAAAGAGACGGCAATTGAAAGGTAAACAGTGTCCCCATATCTCGACGAAAGGTAAACAGTGTCCCCATATCCCCATATCTCCCATATCTCCCACCCCATACTTCCCATACCTCCCATAGGTCCTATAAGTCCCCGTGGGGCTAGAAACGCCCTTCTCTGGTCAGGCAGCGGGTCGTTACAAGGTAGAGGGTCGTTACAAGGTAGAGGGTCAGGACACTCCGCCACCGCATCCATCGGGCTTGATGCGGCAGTACACGCGCATGACTCGAGAGTGGTACTTCGTGAGCTCGCATCTGCCGGCGTTGTAAGCGGAGAGCCAGAGTGGGACGTTCTCCACGCCGCATTGCTGCTGCCAATAGTTCAGGTGGCCAATGCCCACTCGAATGTTGGTGCGGACCGAGGTGATCTTTTCCGTGCTTACGGCGCGTGTGACGACGCCGCGAGGCATGACTTGCATGAGCCCTATCTCGCCGCGCTTTCCGCGGGCCTGCTGACGGAAGCTGCTCTCGCGGAAAATGATGGAGGCGACGAGGAAAGGATCAACCGGAGGACTTGCGGCCTGTGATTCCTCGATGATGATCGTGGCGTACTCGCGTGCCCTGTCCTGTTCTGCCCGAGATTGCCAATGAGGCATCAGGGCCAGGATTGCGGCGGTGAGGGCGGCGATCAAGTTTTCCATGAGTCTTTCACAGTTCGAGTCGCAACTCAGAGCCGCCGACTTCAGTCCGTTGGTTTTCAGGCGGCGAGTCAAAATATTATCGCTGTGCACCGCACGTCAAGTGTTGACTTCTCTAAGGGTGCGAGGTTCTAAGACTAGATGATGGAAATCCAGAAATGAGGCTAAAAAAAGCGTGTGGTTTCACTGTCAACATTTTTGTGGAGGCATGGGGCAAGAGGCTTATTATGGCGACGATTTTTCAATGGAGAGACCTCAGATGACCGAACGTAGCTCAATTCAACGGTCCATTTTGTCGATCGCCGGGGCGATCCTTCTCGCCACCGTGAGCCAGTCACGTCTCTGTGCTGCGCAGGATGATCTCGTGGCAGCGACTGTGGAAGTGCGCAGGAAAGAGGCAATCGTCTCCGTTTCGCCCAGCGAGACGGCGGCACGTCGCGGTGTTGTGGAAAAAGGCGCGCGATTCGCGGTGCTCGCTGCGCTGTCGGGGCCAGGATGCCTTGGATATTGGCTGCAGATCCACACCGACGCATGGATCTGCTCGAGCGAGGTTGTTCGCGTCGAAGGCGCACCGCAGGCGCGCGCGCTTCCGGTTCTACGAGAGGGGCAGGTCACTCCCTGGCCGTACGCATTCGTGCGCGAGCCGACCATCGAGTACAAGCTCAGCCTCGGCTTTCTTCAAGAACAGCGCGACCTTCTTCCCGGATTCGGATTCGCCTTCGAAGGAGTCGTGACTCACGAGGGCGTTCGATATCTCAAGACAGCCGAGAATACCTTGATCCCGGCCGATGCGGCTGGCAAGACCTCGAGGATAAGCCAGTTCGAGGGCGTGGAGATTCCGGCTGCGAGCTCGAGTAGTGAAGTCGTGGGCTTCGTGAATTCTCGCAAGGCATGGGTCTACGACAAACCGCGACCCAATAAGGCTGCAAAGCTAGAGGCGCTGCCTCGCTACTCGATCGTTCGAGTCACTGAGCAGATCGCAGCAGGCAAGAAGACGTTTTCACGCATCGGCGAGAACCGCTTTGTCGATCGCGCGGAGCTGCGTCTCATGCGTCCTGCCGCGCGTCCTGCTTCGCTCTTCCCTGGCGAGAAGTGGATCGATGTCGATGTCGACCAGCAGTTACTGACAGCTTACGAAGGCGAGCATCCGGTATTCGTCACCATGGTCTCCTCTGGCAGACGAGGACCCTCGGCCACGGCAAAAGGCGAGTATCGCATCTGGGTGAAGGTCGCGGCCATCGCCATGGACAACACAGACGAGAACCTCGAGCAGGGGTACATTTACGACGCCGAGGCGGAAATAAGCATGGAAGAGCAGCGGCTCTACTCCTTGCGGCATGTGCCGTGGACCCAGTTCTTTTTTGAAAGCTACGCGCTGCACGGCGTGTACTGGCACGATCGCTTCGGCAATCGCCGCAGCCACGGGTGTGTGAACCTTTCACCCAAGGATGCAAAGAGGCTCTACGATTGGACCTCTCCATCCGTGCCAGAGGGCTTTTGGTCTATCCACTCGACAGAAAGCGACAAAGGCACGCTCGTGAGAATTCGTTGAACATTTGGTGGGCGCTGCTCAAGGAGCTAGACTTATGTGCATGTTCAGGCGGTTGATGAAGAACGCTTCTGCCTCGTGTGTGGCATTGGCCCTGCTTGCCTGCTCCTCCGGAGGGGAGCGCATCGAGAATAGCGGCACGCAGAGCCAGCCTGCGAAGCGTGGCAAGGACGTCGCGGCTTTCGTCGACGGCGTTCCCATTCTAGTCGAGCAGGTCAAAGCGTTGATGGACAGCGCTGCACAAGGTGAGGAGCTCTCGCCCGAGGCGGCGCTCGATACGCTCATCCGAAGCGAGCTCCTCTCGCAGCAGGCAAGACATCGCGGAATGGAGCAGCGCACCGAGGTGAAGGACGAGCGAGACATCGCCCTCGCACGGCTATTGCTCGAGCGCCGTATTGGGCAAGACGTCACCGAGGGCACCATCGATCGAGTTAAGCTGCGGCAGTTCTATGAAGCGAACAAGCGCAAGTACGTCCACGGTGTGCAGCGAGTCGTTCACCATGTCCTCGTTCTCAAGTCGAGTAAGAACGGATCATCGAGCGAGCCAACGAGCCAACTCATCGCCAAAGAGGTGAAACAGGCGCTCGGAGGGAGAGCTACCGCCTCGCAGATGAAGCTCGTGGCCGAGGCGATGTCCGAGAAGTACCCCGGTCGAGTGAAGAGGGAGGAGCTGCCGCCCTGTGCGGCAGATGACACCATTTTCGTCAAGCCTTTCATCGATGCCGTGTTTGCGCTACCGGGCATAGGGTCTGTGAGCGAGCCATTTGAGACCAGTTTCGGTCTGCATGTGGCCCTCGTCGTCGAGGAACGTCCGCCGTCGAATCAGACCTTCGAGAGCATCGAAGAACAGCTCGCGTTAGAGGTTCTTCCAGAGGAGAAGAAGGTCCAGTTTAGACAGCTCCTCGACAAGCTCGAGAAGCAAGAAGTCGTGTTTATTTACGACAAGGTCGTTGAGGAGTGGCTGACCAAGTGAACGCCGCGACGCCAGCACAGAATCCTCCCCTGCGCGACATGAGAGAGTCGGCGTTTGGGGCGATCCTCAGTGCGCTCGTGCAGCGCTGCCCCAATGTGCTGGCCGCCGTGTTTTTCGATCGAGAAGGGGAGACAATCGACTATTTCTCCTACTTGGACCCCTATTCGACACGGCTTCTCGCCGCGCATTCGGGCATCGTCTTCAATTCGGCTGAGTATCGCATGAACTGGCTTGGAGGCGGCAAGCTCTTCTGCACTGAGATTTCCACCAACACCCATGGCATTGTCATTCTCCCGGTGCGCTCGGAGTTCTACCTCACCGCGATTGTCGGTCGGGAAGCCGCGGATGGTCACACTATCGATGAGCTCCTGATTGCAGTGGAAGAGCTCGCAACCGAAGCTGGGCTGCCCAGCGGCTAGCTCAGAGTGTCTCGACCTTCGGCTACCACGACGAGCAAACCTCCGCACGGTATGATGCGCACGCCAGCGCCTGGTCCGATGAGACGATGCTCTAGCAGGGTGCGACAGGGACAGTACAGGGCGTGACCGCATGGCTCATCGTTCTCGCGAAGGGGAACGATCTTGGCCAGGTAACGATGGCGGCGGGCATTGTCCAAGAGCACCCACAATCGTTGCCCCGCGTCGCCGCCGGGACCCACGGTGGCTTTTCCCAATAGAGTTTCCCCTTCCGGGGTGTCGAGGTAGAGCTCGATGCTGAGCTTGGCCGTGACCGAGCTGCGAGCGAGCTCTCGCTCCATGGTCGGCAATGCCGCCACGAGGGATTCTGGATCCGGGTAGGTCAGAACGCTGACGCGAGCCCGCCTGACGAGCTCTCCCAGCCCGACGCTGTCGCTCGTCCATGTGAGCAGACCAGCGGCTCCCAAGGGGGCGATCAGCACGAGCACGTCTGTTTGAGGAGAAAACGCGGCCAGAGCCTCGCTCGCTTCCTCGATGGAGGAGGGCGTGGACAGAACGTCGATGGTCGCCGGAAGGCCCGGCACCAAGGCGCGCAGCATGCGCTCGATGAGTCGAGCCACGCCGCGGCCTTTGGTGGCGCAGGACAAATGCACAAGACTGGCCCCGTGGAGCTTCTCTTCTATCACTGGGATGAGCGCGCTGGCGGCTCTGGCACCCTCGGAGCCACCCAGGCAATCCACGAGCAGCATCCCGGCGCCCTCTCGAAACGAGTGGTGCTCCAGGGCTCTGGCCACGGCCTCGCGCAGCAGCTTGGCCGTGACAACGCGCTCCATGGGGTCGGGGCGGAGAAGCGGACGAATGGCGTTTTGTTCTTCCGCGACGATATGCGGCAGGCCAGCGAGAACCGCCTCGAGGGCGATGGCAAAGTGTGAGCGGGTCTCGGACATTAGATGAGCTTACGGGTCCACAGGAGCTGGTCGACGGCTCCTTCGGGTGTGAGAAGTTGGCGGGCGAGCAGGCCCGTATTGCGGAAGCCGCTGGCGAGGTAGATGGCGCTGCGCACCGGATCGTCCACTCGCACCAAAGAGAAGAGCGACACCACGCCCGAGTCTGTGAGCTTGGTCATGACCTCGCCGAGACCTTCTTTGACCAGGGACTGCTCGACCTTGGTCGGCGTGGGAAAGTAGTAGTCGATCTTGGCGTTGCCAAAGCAGTCCTGGTATTCGGCGCCCACCACATTGATCTGCTTGCTGCGCTTGTTGCTCAAGATGAAGTAATGATCCTCCACCTCGCGGCTGAATTGGTTGAAGATCGGCGGCATATCGTCCAAGTCGTCGCCTAGGCCGCGGAGCGGGTTTACGCCTTTGGCGCTCTTCTTGGCCGAAAGTGCCTTGGCCTTGTCCGAAAGGCGATCGACCTCGGCGCGAATCGCAGCGATGACCTCTTCGACAGACCCTTCTTCAGCCTTGGTGCCCGAGGCCTTAATGTCCGAGAGATCCTTGGCAAGGCCCTTGACCTCGACCAACAGCTCTGGATTTTCCTCGGTGCGCCGCTCGTCCGGGTCGTAGTCTTGGTCGTAGACTCGGCTCATGATGTAGGCATCGGAGCGCTTGTAGTAGCCGGGAATCGTACCCTCTTTCTGGTAGCCGACTCTCTGCCAGCCCGTCATGTCATCCCGCTCGATGAGGGTGAAGATCTTGCGCATGCCCTCGGACATCAGGACGCGTTCGAGGTAGCTGTGCTTGTTCTGGAAGTTCCCGCCTCGAAAATCCACGACGCGCAGTGTGCGGCTGCCGCTATCGAATAGAAGGCTGCAGAAGATGTCGTCGTTGCGCACCATCCGCTCGCTGAGGCTCTTCTTGGAACGTCCTTTGTTCTTGTTGTCCATCTACTTTCGGCTCCTTAGGGCGGGCGTAGCCTCGCTATTGGCGGCGTGATTCATACCATCATCCGGCCCAGGCGGCAAACAGGACTTTGTACAGATTGAGGGGATTGGGGCAGGGGAGGGAAGCTTTCGACAACAGGGACAGCAATGACCAGCGATCTAACGCTGTTTCTGCCGTCCCTGCAGTCCTTTTTCGATCACATCATGTCATCCATGCCGCCCATGCCGCCCATGCCGCCCATGCCGCCCATGCCGCCGCCCTGTCCGCCGCCAGCCTCTTTCTTGGGCTTCTCGGCGATGATGGCCTCGGTGGTGATCATGAGGGCAGAGACGCTCGCGGCGTTCTGCAAGGCCGTGCGCACCACCTTGGTCGGGTCGATGACGCCGGCCTGGATCAGGTCTTCGTAGGTGTCGGTGCCGGCGT
>JALOQD010000263.1 GCA_025453525.1 Myxococcota bacterium | reverse complement strand
AGCTGAAGCTCACGCCGCCGCCCATGTGGCTCGAGCTGCCGCAAGAAGAGCAAGCGGCCAAGGTGGACGAGCACATGGCCCTGGCGGAGAAGTTTTTCCACGAGCAACGGGAAAACCGCCCCTGCCTAGGCATGGACCTAGTGATGGCCCAGCACTTCACCGACCGCCCGTCCGAGCCGTCGCGTCGGCCGCGGATCAAGGTGTTTAGCTTGGACAAGGCCAAGACCGACGAGCTGCTCGACAGCTACCGGCGCCACGTAGGCGGTTATCGCGAGGTCTACGACGGTTTTGTCAATGCCGCGCAAGCGGGCAAGAGACCCACCGTGGAGTGGCCGAGAGGCAGTTACCCACCGTCCTGCGCCGTGCCCATCGGCTAGGACTCCCGAAGCGCCAGGGACCCCGAAAAGCCGACACCCCAATCGGCCAAGGGCCGAGCTGCGCCTTCTGAACCCCTGTTTGCGCCCAGATGAGCCAGCACAGACCCGAGTCGTGCCAGACCGCACCGATTTTCGGGGCGCCACATCACCCACCGCGACCCCCTCGAGCCCACGCCCGCAGCCAGGAAGCCTCGGTGACCGCCGACGCTGACCCCGCGAGCGCTGGGTCCCGAGAAACCGGGTGATATTCATCTGTTCCGTTTGGGTGGGACCTGTTCCTCCGTTTGGGTGGGACCTGTTCCTGACCTGTTCCTGACCTGTTCCTGAACCTGTTCCTGTTTGGTCACTTGGATTAAGCCATGGCCCGAGAAGTTTTTGCAGAACTATAGGGACTCAACCGAAGTATGACGCATTGGGGGGACGCGCCGCCCGAAGATCGCCGGTGTTACAAGTCCTCGGCGAAGGCACCCAAGGCGCCGCAAACGGGGTTGCGATGATGGACCATGATCGCAAACCCATCACTTGGGAAGCTACACCAGAACGCGGGGCAGATCCGGGCTGATGCGCGCGACGATTTCGTAGTTGATGGTTCCGGCCAGGCGCGCGAGATCCTCGGCGGTGATTTTCTCCTCGCCTTGATCTCCGAGCAGCACGACTTCGTCGCCGTCTTGCGCTTGCGGGATGTCGGTGACGTCGACGAGGGTCATATTCATGCAGATGCGGCCGCGCACTGGGGCGCGCACTCCGCGGACGAGCACATGGGCGCCGCTGGACAGGCCGCGGTCGTAACCGTCGGCATAGCCGATGGGCAATACCGCGATGCGGGTTTGGTGGGTGGCGCGGTAGGTGCGGCCATATCCCACGTACTCTCCGACGCCGAGTTTCTTGATCTGGGCGATGCGGGTCTTCCAGGTGAGCGCCGGCCGCAGGCTGATGGCGGCTCGGCCCAAGGTGCGAGCCGAGACGAAGGTCTCCCGCGATGGCCACAGGCCGTAGAGCGAGATGCCCACACGGACCATGGCAAAGTGGGTAGAAGGAAAGAGAATGGTCGCCGCTGAGCAGGCCGCATGGGGCAGAGGCACGGAGTTGCCGAGGGAGCGGAGCTCCTCGAGCCGCTCCTCGAAACGCGCGAGCTGCTTTTGGGCAAAGTCGTGGTCCGTGGTGTCTTCGATGTCCGCAAAGTGCGTGCAGGCTCCCTCTACGATCGCGCCGCTGCTCGAGAGAATGGACGCAGCCTCACCGAGCTCGTGACCGAGGAGTCCCTGACGGTTGGTGCCGGTTTCGAGCTTGAGGTGGAGTCGCGCACCCTTTAGTCCCACCTTGGCCACCTCCTGCGCGGCATTCAATGACGACACGGTGAGTCGCAGCCCGGCGGACAATGCACCTGATACGTCGCCCATGGGAGGCCCGAGCACCAGAATGGGTGCTTCTATCCCGCTTGCCCGCAGGGCGAGTCCCTCGCGAATGGCGAATACACCCAGCCAATCGGCCCCAGCGGCGAGCGCTTCTCGCGACACGAGCTCGCTGCCGTGGCCGTAGGCGTTGGCCTTGACCACTGCAAGCAGCACTCGATCGCCGACGATCCGGCGAAATTGATCGACATTGCTCCGTAAGGCAGCGCCGTCGATCTCGGCCCAGCTTGTAGCATGGCTGATCGTGCTCGAAATACTCATGGCTGGGCAGTGTGCGAGAATTTAAGGGGCCAGACAACCCTATAACTCGCTGTGGGGCCAGATGCGACCGACGCAAGCGTTACTGGCTCTCCCGCGGACCACCGTCGAAGTCAGCCTCGACGAGCGCGCCCGCAGCCTCGATGTCCAGTCATTGCCCGAGGTATTTTCGCATGCCGTATCGCTCTGCGATCTCTTGTCGTTTCGCCTCTGGCAGGGATGTCATGTACATTTTCCATCCCGGGCAAAAGCCCGCGTGCCACCGCCACAGCCGACCGAGCAGCGATTTGGGATTGGCGTCGTACTTTCCTCTGAATCCACAGGTCTCGCATCCAGGTTTGTTTTCCATAGTGCGAATATGAACCCAGGGTGGAGGTCGTGTCGAGCCCAAGGCACCCTAGTTTTCATCCGCTCGTCTGGCGGTGCCCTGGATCGCCTTGCGCAATTCGGTCAGTCCATCGCCAAAAGCGCTGAGCTGAGCCACGATCTGGCCCATGCGATCCTCGGCGCCGGCGCTCCGCAGGAGCAGGTTGCGATCAAAGGTCCTCTTGATCTCGTCCCAGCGCTTCTGCCCTTCGGGGGAGAGTTGGCCGAGGAGCTCATCGAGCTTGAGGAGGTTGGCTTCGGCTCCCACGGTGAGGGTTTGGGCCTCAGAGCGGTAGTGGTCGCGGATCACTTGCTCGACCTCGGCGTCGTTCATGAGAGGAGAGACCTTCTCGGACATGCGGTTCATGTTGCGGTACGAGCCCTGGAGCTTGAACGGAGGCTCGGTGCGATAATCGTCGGACTGGGCAGCCGAACGGATGTATTCGCGGTTCACAATGAGCACCACGTCGCGGATACGCAAGAGCCCCCGCAGCACGGAGAAGGACTCGGTGAGCTCCTCGGGGGAGTGGGCGACCTTCAGGTCCAAGGAATCCCTCGAGCCGGTGCGGGCCGCCTCGCACAGGCAGAGGAAGTCTTCATGACTGCGGCTGGCGATCCTCGACAGATGCGCATTGGAGGTGGCCGCGTTCTCGAGGTACGAAAGCTCAAACGATCCGGGATTTCCGCCGATGATCTCGCCGAGGTTGTAAGTGTCGGCACGGTTGGCCAACATGTCGGGAATCTTGAACGCCTCTCCGCTCTCCGAGTACGGGTTGCCAGCCATGACCACGCATACTTTGCGCCCGCGCAGGTCGTAGGTGCGAGTGTGGCCCTGATAAACGCCTTCGATCTTGCGCTGGCCGTCGCACAGGGAGATGAACTTCTGGAGCAACTCCGGGCTGAGGTGCTGAATGTCATCTAAGTAAATCATAGTATTGTCGCCCATCTCAAAGGCGAGGTTTAGCCGTTCGATCTGCTCGCGGGCCGCTGCGTTAGGCGCCTCCGCCGGGTCGAGGGACGTGACCTTGCTGCCGATGGCTGGGCCATTGACCTTCATGAAGACGAGCCCGAGCCGACTCGCCACGTACTCCATGAGCGTGGTCTTTCCGTAGCCAGGCGGCGAAACGAGCAGGAGTAGACCCATGCGATCGGTGCGGGTGTTGGCGCCAGCGACGCCGATCTGCTTGGCCAGGTTGGCGCCCACGAGGGGTAAGTACACGGTGTCGACGAGCCTGTTGCGCACGAACGAGGTTAGGATCTTGGGCTTCATTTCCTCGATCTTCAGGCGTTTGGCGGCATCGTCGAGTAGACGCCGTTTGATCGCGGCGTGGCGTTCGAACAGCGGGACCACTTGCGCATGGTAGGTAGCGAGACGGCTTAGAAAATCGCCGTGTTCGAGCTCGTATCGGCCACTGCTCATCCGCGGATGTGTGCCGACCATTCCTTCGAGGGTCCGTGAGGTAGGGGTCGAAACGATGAAGCGGCGATCGTATCCCCCGCACAACAACCACGTCGCGGCCTCGGAAACCGCCTCTATTGGTGCTGTGACCGAGGTGGCTTGGCAGTAACCGAGAACCGTGGAGCGCGCTAGGCGCAGCCCTGCCCCGAGATCCTCGGCACTGGTTTCGAGCGCTCGCGCAAGCACATCCGAGGCTGCCCGCCGCTCGAGATATCCCTGGACGCCCTCATAGAGCTCGGCGGCCTTGCTGCTGATGGCGAGCTTGGCATCGTCGAGTAAAACTTTGAACAGGTAGCTTGCGGCGCTGTCCAAGTCCTGCACTGGATATTGAGCTTTTTCGAACGCCGTGGTCATGCGGCTCGCGAGATTTGCGACGTGCTGCTCCTGCTCTGGCACATGGCCGGCGAAGCGGCGCACCGACGAAAGGGCAGCGGCCATGGCTTCGAGCGCACTGCGCGTCGAAGGGTCTACGAGACGCCGCCAAAAGAGCAAGGCATCGCAGCGAGCTTGGGCGTTGTGTCGCAGCAGGCCAATGGCTGCGCGAAGCTCGAGCATGGCCGCTAAAATCTTGGCCGCGTCCGAATCGTGCACACCCTTGGTGTAGCCTTCTTCGAACCTCGGGCCCATGAGCTCCCGCACGGTCGTGATGAGCTCTTGCCCGCTCATTGCCCTGGCTGCTTCGAGGCGTTGCAACAGAGCATCTTCAGGGCTGGTGAGCAATGAGTAGGCGAGGTACTCGCCGCGATAGATATCGCTGTTTTCAGAAACCAGAGATTGATCCCAAACCGCTCGGGTTTGCGCCACGATTTCGTCAGGCACCCGCTCAAACAACTTGGTTCCCGAAAGGTGGAGCCACAAGGCCCCATCTCGGGGCAGCACGCTCACGCTGATATCGTGGGTGCTCACCGAGAAACGGTGCTGGCCGAGCTTGATGATGCTGGCGCCGTCCTCGTAGAGCTCCTGCTTATCCTTGAGCTGGCGCTGCGCTTCCTGAGACGCAGCCTTGAGCCTGGCGGCGAGATCGTCGGCTTTGACGTTGTCACCGAGGGCCGCGAGTTGCTGTGCGATGTCTCGTACCTTGGCGACGAGCAGATCACTCGCAAAGTAGCCGGCGATCTCCTCGTTCGAGGTCAGTCGAGCGGCTCGGGTCTCGATCCCTTCGAGGACGCGCTGCGCCGAACGCATCAGCGAGTCGGTCTTGCGACTGCGTGCCTCGAGCAGGGCCACCTTGCGGGACTCGAAGGCCTCGGTGATGTCGGTCCTCTTGGTCGCGAGCTCCACCATGAACGCGTCGTACGCCGCGAACTTACCTTCGATGTCCGAGAGCTGCACCGACATCTTCTGCAGGTATTCTTCGCAGCGCTGCGGGGTGTCGCAAACATCGAGAAAACCCACCACGGCCTGGTCCAGTAGACGCATCTGGGACGAGAACTCGGCTCGGCCCTCGGTGGCCGACAAGGTCTCGACGCGACCGCGCAGGGTGGCGCGAATGCGGTTAAGGTCAGCGAGCAGATCAGAGAGCCGCTCGAGAATTCCTGTGCGCTGCGTGGCATCCTTGATTTCGAGATTGCTCATCGTCTCGACGAGCAGCTCCAAAGCCGAGCTTGCTTCGTCGATGCGCGTCTCCACGTCTTCGGCGCCAGAGACCTTTTCCACCAGAGGCACGAGAACGGCGAGCTCCGCGAGTTGCGCCTGGTACGGGTCGAGGGAGGCCGGCTCCAAGAGGAATGAGACCGTGCGCGCAGACAGAGATTGCGATGCCTGCGCGAGCTGCAGATCGAGAGCCTCGATCTGCGCGTTCTGCGCATATCGCAGGTCTTTGAGGGCGATGACCTCGCCGCGACTCTTGCGCAGGGCGCACAGGTCTTCGACGTAGGCCGTGAGAGATTCGTAGCGCCGCGCGCCGACGTTGCGCAGCAGTTCCTTCACCTTGGAGCTGCTCGCCGCGAGCTGCGATGCCGTGTCCTTGCGCACGCGAACGACTTTGTCAAACTCCTCGATGGCGGCGCAGGCAGCTCGATGAACGCCTTGCAGGGGTTCGCCTGGCGCGAAGGCCTCTTTGCTGTCGAGCCAGAAGTAGGTGTCGAGCAGTGCCGCGCTTTCCTTGGTGATGTCGACGTAGACGTTGGCGTAGCTCTCGTCCTTATCGACGAGCCCAAGCACATGGCGGCAGCCAGCCATGGCGCGCACGATGTCGCGATTGCCAATTTTATAGAGGTAGGAGTCGGCCACTGCGCCCAGAGCGTAGTTGGGACCGACGAACGGGGTTTGCCACACCTGGACCGCGTGGTGCTTCTGCGGTTCGGGGTCGGCGCGAAAGCACACCATCCGACCATCTTCGAGCAGGGCAAAGCCGTTGCAAACCGTGGGGGTTTCCACCCGCTGCTCGATGAGATTGTAAATGAGCAGGACAAAGGTGCCTGACTGAGGCTCGAGAAACGAGAATAGAGTGTCCTCGCCGTTGGGCGAGGCGATGCGCTGTACGAATCGCAGGTTTTTAAGATCGTTGTCGAAGAGCTTGTGCTCGCCGGTCTGAAGGAAATAGCCCGCAGGAAAAATGAAGCCGTGATCATCGGGAAGCAGCACGCACGCTTGGGCAAGGGCATCGAGCCGGCGGGCCTGTTCGGCTTTGGCCGAAAATACGATGTGGCGGACGTCTCGCTCACCATAGGGGCGGATCTTGAGCAGAACGAGATCGCCGAGAATCGCGTATTGAATCTCCGCGTCGTCCAGGGTTTGATCTTTGTTTTCCACGGGTTCGGCGTAGATGCCCGCGCCAGTGGCCGTGTTGTCTTCGACCTTGATGGTGATATCGCCGTCAATGGCCTCCACGAAGACCTTGTCTTCGATAGAGATGTGCGGGTGCTCGCCTTTGCGGTGTTGCTCGCGGACAGTACGCTTCCACTCCACCTCGTGTTGTAAGGGGCTCGGCAACTCGTGGTCGCTGCGGTTGTCGGCGTAGACGAGCCCCTTGAAATCGTCCCGCAGCCACTTGAACGACTTGATGGCGCTCACGTCCTCGCCGACTTGAAACACCATGAACAGCTTGTTGCCGCTCGTGGCGAACCGCGCGAACCGCGCCTTTTTGTAGTAGCGGTACAGGTTGCGCAGATCCTCGGCGAATCGCGGATCTGAAAGGAGGTCGAGACCGACGTCGCGCAAAGAGTCGTTATCGAGCGAGTAGATGGCGAAGACGTCGGCGATTTCGGTCTCGGCCCGCAGCCCGAGCTGGACGTTGTAGCCGAACAGGAGACGCTCGCCCACGCTGGCGATGTCGCGCGGAACGCAGTTGTTGGCCGTGGCGATGCGCGAAGTGGAGGTGAGCTTGTGCTCGATGCTTCCAAAGACTGCCTTGCGAGCCGTGTTGAGACTCGTCAAGCACTCGCGCAGCGCATTGGCGTGAGCCGCGAGGCGGCCTCGGATGACCTCGTAGGCTCCGCCCTCGAGGCGAGCTGGGTCTAGCGCTTTGGGGTTGCTGGGCGCATTTTCGGAAATTGCCATGGGCCTTTTTACTCGCGACCTCTAATTACCAGAACGCAGAACGCTGGCTGCGTTGCGTCCGGCGATACCGACTTGCTGGGCCGCTGTCCCGAGCTGTTCGAGGATGCCCAGGGTGTTTTCGTCCTTGGTCATGATCGCCATCTTGGCCACGAGTGCCGCGATGGTGAGATTCTTCACGTCCTCGGAGTCCACACCGAGCTCCTCCACGTAACGGCGCAGGCGCGCGATGAGGTTCTCGCCTTCGCGATTGCTGAGGAGCCCGCGGCGCAGATCGCTGAGCACTTCGCTCGAACCCACGGTTCGGTCGATGGCCTTGCCGGCCGTGACCGAGGAAATGATCCTGTCGAAGAACTGACTCTCGCCACCCACGATGTCGATGCGCGCCCGCTTGAGCGCTTCGCCGATCACAGAGGCCTGGGCTCTTGCCACTTCCTGCTGCACATTGATCTCCGCGAGCTCGACGTCCAGGTCTTTCTTCAGGCGCAGCTTGAACTCCTCGTGCTCCTTGCCCACGGTGTCGAACAGCTTCATGGCAGCGGCTTTCTCTTCGATGCCGGCAGCTTCGGAGTGGTATTTCTGGCGCATGACCTCGGCTTCGGCTTGGCCCTGCTTCTGGGCCGCGTCTGCCTTGGCCGTAAGACCGACGGCCTCGGCGACCATCTGGGCCTCCACGCCCCTGGCCTGAGCGAGCGCCCTCGACTCAGAGCCCTTGGCTTCGGCCAGCGCCTTGGCTTCGATGCCCGTGGCCTCGGCCTGTGCGCGCGCTTTGGTGCCCACGGCCTCGGCCTGAGACTTGGCTTCGATCACCCTTGCCTCGACCATGCCCTGCTGCTCGAGGGCCTTGGCATGGGCCTCGAGGCCCTTGGCCGCGGCGAGCGCTTTCCTCTCCGCCACCGTGGCCTCGGCTGTCCCGTATTTCTCGTTGGCCGCGGCGCGCGCCTCTAGGGCTCTGGCCTCTCCC
>JALOQD010000486.1 GCA_025453525.1 Myxococcota bacterium | reverse complement strand
CTCCTTCGATCGTGGAAACCTCGGGTCTGTTCGTAATCCAGACATTCTCAGACACCTCCCTGAACCCTTCGACATCATCCCCTGACCAATTGTTCGTAATGTAGATAACCAAATAACCGAGACGGCCCAAGGCGGCGCATATATGCTGGGGACGCTGATAGAGAGGAATGTTCCATTCGATATTCAACTCCTGGACAAAAATCCCCTTATAATGTCGACGGTTGGCTAGAACCAGATTATTAAAGTCATCCCAGCTCAAGTCCGATGTCTTTGCGCGCGCCAAACCTGCATGGCCGGATGGACGTGGTTGAAGCCCCCATGGTTGACGGAAATGACGCCTCACTCCTTGCAAATAATGACGCAACAAGGGCGGCATACGCCGCAACAAGGATCTCGCCAGGTTACGGGTTGTCATTTTTGGGTCGCGAAACAGAAGCTTCACACCTCTTAATGGGTGCGTCATCTTCCGAAATGTCGGGGGCTTAAGTTCCATGACTCCGGAATTCAGGATATCGATCCTGCCTCACGCTCGGCAAGCATCAGGTCGAGGTTGGTTATACGACCCTCACGATCGGCGATCGTCTGATTTAGTCTTGCGATCTGAACATCACGCTTAACCCAGGGACCTTGTGAAACAGCGGCGGCCCAGCTATCAAGCCAGTCAAAGTTGTTCAATGGTAACCGTTCAGAGACCCGGCATTGGAGCCGGGCGAGCAGGGTAAAGGTGCGCGATCCGGCCGCACAGCGGGTTCCCATCATGATGCGGCGGGCAATGACCCAGTGGCGCAGCGCTTGCTCGGCGGTGTTGTTGGTGATCGGCCACTGGGGATTGCGCAGCACCTGAAAGATCGCCTCCCAGTCGTTCCAGAGCTCCACGGCCAAGGCGCGCGTCTTGGCGTGACGGTGCCCGAGTAGAGGCACGCAGGCGGCATGCAGCGCGTCGAGCCGTGCGGCATGGATGGACGGCAAATCGACCGGTGGGCCGTCTCGCGCGGCATGAATGGCACCCATCAGGGTGTCAAAGGTCTGTTGCACCCGCTGCCCGAAGGCCTGTGCCTCGCGGTCGTAACTGTCGATCAACCCCTGCGCCTGGCGCGTGAGGTGCGCCCAACAGCGTAGGCGCTGAGGGAAATGGCGATAGGCCTGCCAGCCGTCGCTCATCAGCCAGCCAGCGAAGCCCGGCAGGAGGCGGTCGAGAATCTCGCGCCCGCGCTCGGCGACCACGAACAGGGTGACGGTGGCGCTGGTGAAGACCCAGAGCCAGAGTAATTCGGTGCCTTGCGGCCAGGAGGTCTCATCGGCGTGCAGCCGGTCGCTGGCGAGGACCGCATCGATCAGTTCTTGCTCCAGCGACGCGCTCGCGGCGACGGCCTCGTGCAGGGTGCCGGCGAGGGTGCCGACGCTCAGGCTCAAGCCGAGCCAGTCGTGCAGAAACTCAGCGATACGCCGGTACGACAGCCGAAAGCGCCGATGCAGCGCCACGATCAGGCTCGCCAGACCCGGCCCGACCAGACGCCATTCGCTCACGGCGACGGGCTCGAGACGCGGATCTTCGACCAGGCCAACGCCGGGACGCGCGCGGGTGTGATGGCCGCAGCCGCAGAGGCTGTCATGGAAACGATGGTCGGTGATGTGCAGGTGCAGGCCCGGGTGTTCGCCATCGCCCCACCGCAGATCGATCGATTGGAAGCCGGCGTAGGCGACACTGGGGGCGTCCGCGGGCAGCGCCGCGGCGCAGGCCGCGCCGGTCTCGGGACGGTGGATGATCGTCTCATGGGCCTTGAGCACCTGGGTGCGTCCGAACCCGGGCGCACCAGCGGGCTTGCCGGGCTTGCGCTTACCCTTCTCGGGCTTGGACGCCGCGCGCTCGGGGGGCAGGAGCTCGGGTGAGTCGGACCCACCGTCCGGGGACGCGCTGGCCTCATCCGGTTGCGCTTCATCGTGCACCGGGGGGCTCGCCTCGACATCGGCTTCGTCGCGCGTCTCCTCGTGGCCCGCTGACGGGCGCTCCCACGGCGCTTGGCTGCTGGGTGGACGCGAGCTGTTGGTTGGATTTTGCCGCAGCCGTTCGCGTGCTTCCTTGAGATCCTCCAGCAGTCGCAGCGACAGACCACGCAACAGCGCCTCGTCCAAGGCTTGGATGTAGGCTTCATCAAGCTGGCTGAGACTGTGGTCGCTCAGGTGCATCGGTCAGGGGGCAGTTTCATCGGGCGCCGAAGAGGAGCTTATCTTGGTCTGACGGAGGGTTACGGTCAAGGGGGGTCTCTGAACGCTTACCGTCTCCCAAATTGCCCTCTCCATAAAAGCCGAATACGAGCACCTTTTGTCGGTTCTTCCAATTATTCAGACTTTTCAATTGGATCCAGCGGATTACCATCTTCAACCGCCCTTTGCAGCATCTCGCACCGCAGGATCCAGGTCTGACCCGCGGCAAATGCCTGGCGAAGGGCGCCACGCGCCGTGGTGGCCTCACCTTCCGCTAAAGCCTCCTCAATGCCATGCAGGAACTCAGCCTCGTTCCCAGCCACGGTGACCAGATCGGAAATCGCCTCCATTTCCGGGAGGGCTACCGACACCACCGGCTTGCCGGCGCTGAGGTACTCATACACCTTGACCGGATTAGTGGCCAGGGTCAGAGGGATCCTCAGAAACGGCAGTATGCAGACGTCGAAGCCATGAAGGTAATGGGGCAGCCGTGCATAAGGCATCTCGCCGGTCATCCGCACATTGGGCAAACCCGATAATTGGCGTCCCGCCCGGCATTGGTCGTGGCCAATGAGCAAAATCAGGCAATTCGGGAACCGCCGGGCAGTCGCCTTGACCAACTCCAAGTCCATCCACTCGGCGATGGCACCAAAATAGCCGATCACCCTGCGGCCGGCGGGATCCCGGAACGGGGCCTCGGGCTTGGTGGCGAAATGCTGGAAATCCGCGGCATTGCGCAGGAGCAAGCGCCGCCCCGTGTGTGGTGCCGTATCTTGATCCAGCCAGGCAGAGGACAGGATGGTGAGGTCCGCCCTCGCAAAGAGGGCTCGCTCAGCCTGGGCCAGACCTGTGGAATAGGTATCCATGCCGACATGGAATCCTTCATGCAGATCCATACGATCGTAGACGAGCCGGGCCGGCGCCGGT
>JALOQD010000262.1 GCA_025453525.1 Myxococcota bacterium | reverse complement strand
CCGAAGGCGAAATGCTCAAAACCAAGAATTTCGGTCGCAAGTCACTAAAGGAAATTCGCGACATCCTGGCCGAGATGGATTTGCAGCTCGGAATGAAAGTAGATAATTGGGATCAACTGCTGGCTCGTTGGAAACAACAGCACAGCTCGTGAGGATGTTATGAGGCACCGCAATAAAGGACGAAAGTTCGGGCGCACCTCAAGCCACAGGCGAGCCATGTTCCGAAACATGGCAGCCGCGCTGATTGTGCACGAAAAAATAGATACCACCGAGGCCAAGGCCAAAGAGCTGCGTGGCATTGTAGAGCGCATCATCACCAAGGCCGCTCGGTCGAACGGTGTAGGCGAGGCTCTGGACAAATTGTCGGCAGAAGACCGCGCGAGGCAGGTGCACCTGCGTAGAATCATCGGCAAGTTCTTGCCGCGATTCTACCACGACGGTCAGCAGGACTTCGTAGATGTGATGGACAAATTGTTCAACGTGTACGGACCCCGCTTCAAGACTCGTCCTGGCGGCTATACCCGAATTACCAAGCTCGGAAACCGCCGTGGCGACAACTCCCCCATCGCTCGCATAGAAATCCTTTCCGAAAACAGCTAACACAGCGATGGCGAGCAATGTCTAGTGCTCGTATTAGACCCATGGGCGGGATTTAGAAAGCGGTATTGCAAGGGGAGGGAACAAGACCATGGAAAACCCGAGTCGTCATTCGGAGGCTCGTCCTACGGTCCTTTTGTGCGGCACCAAAGCAGGTCAGTGGCGCGATGCCATGGTCAACGCCGGATTCGACGTGAGACTGGGAATTCATGGACCATGGCGAAAGATGATCGCGGAAACCGCGCCGCGGCTTCTCGTGGTGCACGAAATCGGATTGGGAGTCGGGCGCGCGGTCGTGGAACTGAGAAATCTCAAGGAAGCTCGACAGTTGCCGCTCATCGTGATGCTCGACGACAATGAGGAGCACAATGACCAACGCTTTTGTGCGCTCGACGCAGGAGCCGACGAAGTCCTTTCCGAGAGGCAAGGAGGCGGGGCATTGGTCAAAGCCGCGAGCCTCCTTGTGGGCACCATGTTCCCTGCTGAACAAGAGCGACCCCCACAAGACGCCGTTGCGCGGGCGCTCGAAATCGCGGCGGCCGTTGGGAAAAGCAGCGCCGAGGATGAAGAAGACACTGCGCCGAAGCTGCTGCTCTCCTCTTCGATTGTTCAAGTGATAGACATGGCGCAGAAGTCGTATGCGCAAGAGCACGAGAGGCGTCCTGACCGCAGAGAAATCAGAGCGAACCGGGCACATAGCGCTGCGGTTGCTTTTTGCGGGGTGTTGGGTGTGCCGTCCAGCGCCACGGTTTCCCAGCTCAAGCGCGCAGCCTCCTCGTTGCTCGATGACCTCGACGCGGTGACGAACCTCGGATACCCTGAGCTCGCTCTTTGCCTTGCCGCGCAGTCTGTTCTGCGCATGGACGAACGGCCCTAAGAAATCCACAAATTGGACTTTGGTGTCGCCAAAGCGCTCGAAGGCGATTATAGAAATAGTAAAAGGAGGCTGCCTTATGGGTATCTACCAAAAGGACCAGGCGGCGCGCTCGAATGGCAATCCTTCCTATCCTGACCTATCCCGATGAACGATTGAAGCAAGACGCAAAGCCCGTTACCGTCTTCGATGAAAAGCTGAGAAAGCTTGCGGATGACATGGCAGAGACCATGTATGCGGCGCCAGGCGTCGGGCTCGCAGCCAACCAAGTGGGCGTGCTTGCCCAAGTGGTTGTCCTAGACACGAGCTACTCAGAGGGAAGGCCCAATCTTATCGTACTGGTGAACCCAGAGATCCTAGAGGCGCAGGACACCATGGAGTGGGAGGAGGGCTGCCTCAGCCTTCCAGAAGTCCACGAAAACGTGAAACGACATCGCAGGGTCAAAGTGCGGGCCATGGACGTTGACGGAAACCCTTTTGAGGTCGAGGCAGAGGGTAATTTGCTCGCCGCTGCTCTGCAACACGAGATCGACCACCTCAAGGGCGTGGTGCTTCTCGATAGGCTTGGACTGCTGAAGCGTCGGGCGTTGCACAGAACCCTGCTCAAACGCAAGGCTGCAGCCGGATGACCGAAGGCGCACAACTGCCAAGAGTCGTATTTCTCGGAACGCCGCAGTTCGCGTGCAACATCTTGGAAGCCGCAGCGAGAGTCGCGCAGGTTGTGCTCGTCATTACACAAAAGGACAAGCCCAAGGGACGAGGCCGGGAGATGGCCTCGCCGCCGGTGAAAGAAGCAGCTGCCCGTCTCGGCATACCCGTGATACAGCCCGAGGTCGTCAAGGGTCGCAAGTTTGCGGCGAAGATCGCCGAGCACAGACCTGACTTCCTGGTCACCGCGGCCTTCGGTAGGGTGCTCGGGCGTTCTCTGCTCGCTGTGCCAGCGCGTGATGCGCTCAACGTGCACGCTTCCATTCTACCGCGCCACAGAGGCGCAGCGCCGGCCAACTGGGCGATTCTCGAGGGCGATGAGCGCGCCGGGGTCAGCGTCATGCGCATGGTCGAAGCCCTCGATGCAGGGCCTGTTTTTTCCATCGCCGAGCTCGCCGTTAGGCAAGAGGAGACAGCCGGCGAGTTGCTCGAGCGATTGGCTGTGGCAGGAGCGGAAGCCCTCGCCGAAGTGCTTTCGATGTACGAGCGATTTACGCCACACCCGCAGGACGAATCCGCTGTGACGTGGGCGAGGTCGCTTTGCAAAGAAGATGGCCTCGTGGATTGGCATCGCAGTGCACCGGAGGTTCATCGCCATATTCGCGGCTTGCATCCCTGGCCCGGCGCGTATGCCCTGTGGCGAGGCGAGCAACTCAAGCTGCATGCGGCTCGAGTCCTTCGAGCCGATAGCCCTGACGCGATGCCAGGCACTGTGATTTCGGCCAGCGGCGAGGGTATCGACGTGGCGTGCGGAACCGGCATCCTGAGACTCCTTGAGCTCCAGGCGCCTTCCCGAAAACGAATGTCGAGCGCCGCTTTTCTCGCAGGGGCCAAATTCTCTGACGGTGAGGTGCTTGGAGGTCGCTAGTGTTTGAGTCGGGGTCCAAGGGGGATTACTTGGAAAACACCTGAACGGCGAACTCACCGGCTCCTGCCGTGGCGGACACGGTCACAGTGTACAACCCAGCCATGGGAGGGCAGCTGTTCAATACGGTGGCGCTGTTTTCGGACGTGCTATCTTGGGTCATGACTGCGCCAGCGGCATTGGACAGCGAGAGGTCCAAGTTGGAGATCCCCGCGTCGGCAACGGCAACGTAGGTGTGGCAAAACGGCGGTCCTGGGAGCTGCACCTGATAGGCCTGTTTGGCGCCCTTTTCGAGCCTACCTTTGGACAGGGCGCTCGTGGGTTGCCACTCGGCAGCGACTTGAAACTTCTTGGAGTTGAGGGCGTCGGTCAGCGCGTCGCCGGTTGGGACTGGCGGAGTGGGGACAGCCACTGGTGCGGTTCCGGGCATCATTCCGGGTTGGGCGGGCATCATTCCGGGTTGGGCGGGCACCATTCCGGGTTGGGCGGGCATCATTCCGGGTTGAGCCGGCATTCCAGGCTGCATGGCAGCCGGCTGTCCAGGCACGCCGGGCTGCATCGGCATCGCTGTTGGCTGCAGAGCGGGTTGCGCCTCTTCCTTGTCTCCAAACCCCGGGATGAATCCACAGCCAAGCATGGCCGAGCCTGTGAGCGCGAGGCTCATCATCATTGCGATACGCATGGTCGTTGCTCCCTTTCTTCGTTCATCTTGCTTCTCACTCGATCGGTAACGGAATTCTGACCCATCCCACTCGTTCCTGCAAGATCGTGGTATTGGTTCCTTGGGGTGGCCTCGCTGCTGTTGACGGGATGGAGCGAGGCGGTATCATCCGAGACGATGACAGAAAACCTTTTAATCGTCGTCCTGGCCGTGCTCGCTCTCCTCGTCGTTGTGTTGCGCATCGCCAGAGGGCTATGGGTTGGTTCTCGTCAATGGGGTAGCTCTGAGGGCTCTTTGTTTTCGCCAGACCCTCACCTCGCCGGCCTGTTGGAACAGGCCAAGGGCGCCCCCAAGGCGAGAGTCAAGGACATTCTGCGGGAGATTGGTCACGCAGCGGCAACCGCAGGTTCACCGGAGAAGCGCGCCGTGTGCTTCGACGCAGCAGGGCGTCTCGCCTTGGGAGAGCTCAAACGACCGGGACCGGCCGCTGGCCTCTTCCTGCGTGCCCTGCGCGCCGATCCACGCTGCTTGTCTGCGCTTTACAAGCTCGAGGAAATCCTGATGAGCCAGAAGAGACTGCGGCGCATGGAGGCCACCTATTGGGACGTGCTCGGACGTCTCGATGACGCTGCCGTGGGGTCTGATATGTGGATGCGGTGTTGGTCGGGTCTTGCGTCGCTCTACGCTGAGAGCCCGCGCACCGTGCGAAGAGCCGATGCGATCCGCAAAGCGTTTGCCACGTTTGCGTCAGAGCCCGAAGCGAGCCGAGAGCCCCAGCCAGCGAGCGTCAGCGCAGACGAGCGCACGTAACACCATCTCCTCCTTCTGGAGGTTCTCCGGGCCGGCTCTCTTCGACGAGTGGATGGCGCTTGAGATGCTCGCGCACCGCTTGCCTCAGCGCCCCAGTGCCGTGACCGTGCAGGACGTAGACCAGGCTAGAGTCGTACTGGGTCGCCCTGTCCAAAAACACGTCGACGGCGTCCAAGGCCTCGTCCACGCGCAAGCCGCGCAGATCCAAGGTGTTGTCGCTCGTGCGGATTCCCGTCTCCGATGGTGCGCTTATTGCGGCGCTTCTTTCGGCCCGCTGTGAAGAGCTCTTGGACGCGCGCTCGGCCGCCGGTAAGAGCCGCAGGTCATCCAGTTTGGCCATGGTTCGCAGACTGCCGATCTCGACGAAGAGACGATTGTCCTTGGGCTCGGTCGAAACCTGGCCGGCCTTTCCGAGGGAAATGATGTAGACGCGGGCTCCGACCTTGAGCTCCGAGGCGACCGCGGGACGCCCGGGAAGCTTGTGTTGGGAGCGGTCCTCCAGGGCGCCGCCAGGAAGCAGCTTGCTCGCGGCGTCCTCCACGGTTTTTCTCGCCGAGGCAATGGACTGCGCATCGTTCTTGCTGGAGCGCACCCGAGCGGCCGCAGCCCGCACCTGCTCGCGGGTCCGCTGGATGTCCTCCCACAGGGCGCGCGCCTCATCGTCCACGAGCTTGTCCTGGCGCTGGCGCAACTTCGCAAGCTCCCCGGCCAAAGAGCGCTTTTCTTTCTCGAGCGCATCTGCCTGCGCCTCGAGATTGGCGCGCATGGTTTCGTAGCTCTGTCGTTCGTCCTCGAGGGCGCTGACCGCACGGGCCAGCTCGCGCATAGCCTCTGGCAACAATGCCTCCGCACGACGAACGACCGGTTCGGGCACTCCGTACCTCTGCGCCACCGAAAGCGCGCTCGAAGCTCCTGGCGTGCCGCGCCGCAGGTGAAAAGTGGGGCGCATGCTATCGGGGTCGAAGCCCACAGCGGCGTTGACGAATCTCTCGTCGGCGCAGGCCGAGCTTTTGAGCGCGTCGAAGTGCGTCGTGGCCAAAGTGATCGCCCCGGCCGAGCAGAGGTGCTCGAGCAGTGCCCGCGCCAGCGCCGCACCCTCGGTGGGATCCGTGCCGGCCGCGAGCTCATCGAGGAGCACGATGGCTCTTTCTTCGGCTGTGGCGATAATGGCGGCGATGTTGCTCATATGAGCCGAGAAGGTCGACAGGCTCTTCTCGAGGCTTTGGTCGTCGCCGATGTCGGTGAGCAGCAGCGGCGGCGGTGACATCGCCGACTCTGGGGCAGCGGGGATGGGCAGTCCAGCCGCGAGCATCAGGCCGCACAGCCCGAGCGTCTTGAGCACCACGGTTTTTCCGCCAGCATTGGGTCCTGAGACCACCACGGCGCGACCGGGCTCTGCGCAGATGTCGTTGGCCACGACCGCGACCGCGTCCAGCACCAGGAGAGGATGACGGGCACCGACCAAGTGGATCTCGCCGCGCCGCGAAGGCTGAACCACACAGCAGCGCAAATCGTTGCACAGACGTCCAGAGGCGATGCGCACATCGGCGAGTAGAATCGTTTCGCAGGCAAAGGTCACCGTCTCCAGCTGATCGCGCACCGCGGCCGACAGACTGGCGAGAATGCGGCGTTCCTCGCGGGCGACTTCTTCCTTGGCGAGCATGATTTCATTGCCCAGGCCGACGACGTTGTCGGGCTCCACGAAGACCGTGGCGCCAGAGCCCGAGCTGCCATGCACGATGCCCCGAAGGCGGCGATGAGCGTCGGCCCTCACGGGCAGCACGTACCGGTCGTTGCGCAAAGTGACGCACTTGTCCTGAAGGATGTCGCTCTCCTTCTCGGCAATGGCATCGATGGCGCCGAGAAGCTCGGTGCGCAGTGCGGTCACGCGACGCCGCAGTCTACCTAGCTCAGGGCTCGCATTGTCGGAAATGCTTCCATCTGGCTCGAAGGTCGTATCGATTTCGGACGCGAGGCGAGAAAGCGCCAAGGGAGAAATGCCGCGGTCAGAGGGTAAGACGAGCGTCGCATTGGCTGGGCACGCGTCGCGTCTGTTGTCGAAATAGCGCGCCAGCGAAACGTAGAGCTTGAGGTTGACTGAGAGACTCTGCAGTCCCTCGGCCGGAACCATGGCCTCGCCGCGAACGCACGCCAGCCACTCTGTGAAAGGCTCGGCAGGCAGGGATGGAGGAGGATCACCAGCCTCGATGGCAGAGGAGATCTCTGCTACGAGAACGAGGTTTTTTTGAGACTCGACCGGCGGCAACAGCGGGAGCTTTCGGCAGAGCTGTGCGCCGCCCTCGCTCGAAGCGCGCGTTGCCAGGTGCTCGAGCAGTCGACCCCAATCGAGATCACTCAATGTCTTTGAAGGAAATCTTGATTTGTTTTCCATATTCATGGGCTGGGAAGGTGCTGCGGAAGCGGCCGCGTGTCAAGCGCGACGACGAGCGCTCGGACCCTGCCACTTTCGTGTAAATCGGCGTACCATGCGTTCATGCTGAACCTGATGCGTTCGAATCGCGTGGAGGTGCTCGCCGACGTCTTGGCGCAGCGCGTCTTCTGGCCAGGGCAGCTTGCGCTTTCCCCCGTGACCATCGCGGTGGCGAGCAAAGCGTGGCAACCGTGGGTGACAAGGGCGCTCGCCGACAGGCTCGGTATTGCCGCGAACCTCCAGTTGCCGCTGCTGCCCGAGGCCATCGATGACCTCTTGCGAGAGATGAGTACGAAGGAGCTTTCCATTGCCGGAGCAGAGCACTACACCCTGGCCGTGCTCGCCGAGGCGTCCCTCGTTTCCCACATGACCGCACAGGAGCCGGCTCAGTATTTTGGCGCGGCGCCCGAGGGGGTCATGCGCCTTTCCGCGTGTCGCGAGCTGGGGCTGCTTTTCGATAGCTACAACCAACATCGTCCCGACGTGGTCGGCTCCTGGCAAAGGCCTAGCTTCGAGCATTGGCAGGCGCAGCTATGGTCTGCGGTGACGCACAGGATCGAGTCGTCGACGCAGGGACGCCGAGTGCTCTGCCCGGCTTCTGCCTTGGAGAAGGCCGGCTCTGCCTCGCTCCACGGACATGGCGCGACCGCTCTGCTTCCCCGGCTGGCTGTGTTCGCGCCTGCGGTGATGACCCCGCTGCAGCTCGAAGCGCTCCTAGCCGCGAGCGCTAGCCGCGAGATCGATCTGTACCTTCTCGAGTCGTCTTCGGAATACTGGGGCGACATTCGGGGGAGGAGGGATTTGGGAACAGCGCCGCGATTGGTCATCTCCTTGGGTCGGGTCGAGCGCGAGTTGCGGGACTTTGTGGAGAGCGCAGCGCCCTATCAAGAGCCAGCCGGAGATCTCTTTTGCGCTCCAGCGCCAGAATCGTTGCTTTTTGCGCTTCAGCGGCGCATTGCCACGGCCGAGTCGTTTGCCGGCGAAGGCGAATTCGAGCTTTCGCGCCAAGACCATTCAATAGAGATTCATAGCTGTGCAGGTCGGTTGCGCGAAATCGAGGTCGTGCGCGAGCTCGTGCTCGAGGAGTTGGGGCAGGGCGCTGCCCCAGAGGACATCCTCGTGCTCGCGCCAGATATGGCGGCCTATGCGCCGTTCGTCGAGGCCGTGTTTGGCTCTGCCGAGCATCGCTCTTCCATTCCGGTCAATCTCGGCGGTGAGCGGGCACAGGGGAGCTCACCCGTCGTGGACGTTGCTGTGGCGCTTCTAGAGCTATCGGCCTCGAGGCTTTCGGCGCAGGAGCTCATCGATTTTCTGTGGCTGCCTGCGGTGCGCGAGCGCTTTGCCTTGTCCGAGTCAGATGTGGAGACAGTGCGCGGATTTATCGAGCGCGCTTCCATTCGATTCGCGCTCGATGGCGCGCACCGGGCTGCGC
>JALOQD010000024.1 GCA_025453525.1 Myxococcota bacterium | reverse complement strand
GGTCAGGACCCTCTTGTTGACATATAGAAAACTGGAACGGTCATAGTCTCGGTGTTTTTAGCAACATATGTCAACAGGAGGGTCTCGACCCTTCTGTCGACCCTCGACCCTTCTGTCGACCCTTCTGTTTCTGCTGCGCATGACGCCATCGTCGCGCTTCTGGCTCATCGGGCTAGGGTGGGGGGAGGGAACGATATTTTGAGATATACTCCTTCGTCATGTCCCAATAGAAGTCGGGCGTGCTCCACTTGTTCCGGCCTGGGGTGTCGGGCAAGGCGTCCGTGTTCGCCGGTTGCATGCCTGTATTCTCAGCGAACTCGTTGAACGAGTTGATGACCACCATTTTCGGGTTGCTGGTGAGGACGCGCTCCCAGCACAGGCTCCGATAGAATTCGCCCTCCACTCCATCGAGTGATCTGTCAACGGGTGTGGCGCCCTTCATGTTGTCCCAACCTGGCATCACGGTCATCGCCTCGCCATTGGGCAATGAGCCGCTGACAAAGGCCCATCCGATGTAGTCTCCGCGATCTGCCTCGGGAATGCTGTCTGCAGAAACGCCGCCATTCCACCATTTCATCGTGAAGCGGTCGCTGCTCGTCTTGTCGGCCAAGCTCACCCAGTTCGCTCGCACGCCCTGATCGTTTGCGACCAACAGCGGTTTGCCGTTCCATTGAAAGTAGTTCTCGATTCCGTAGGGTTCGACGAACCAGTCCCACACGCTGCCCGCTTCACCTTCTATGTCCGCAGGATCCTTCGACCACTGCGTTGCCCCCATGGCAACGGCATAGCGGATCTTTCTGTCAGGGTGTGTGGCGTTCCACAGGACGATGCGGCTACAGACGCTCAGTGCTCGTTCGCGGATGAACCAGGTTCCAACGTGATTGGTCAGATCGAACAACAGGAAATCGATGCCAGCCTCGCTGATCATCTCGAGGTGCTCGTCGATCACGGCGGGATCGCCAGAGTCGTAAACTTTATATTCCCCTAGCGTTCGGGGGACGTAGAGGATTCCCCAGTCGTCCCATAAGTTCTTGGGGTCTGTCTCGGCGCCTATCGTGTACCAAGTGGAATACCAGATGCCAACGGTGTGTCCGTCGCTCCCTGGGTCGGTGCTGCCTTCGCCCTCACCTTCGCCTTCACCTTCACCCTCGCCCTCGCCTTCGCCCTCGCCTTCGCCCGTCGCAGTACCATCATCGTCTGTCCCGGAGTTCCCATCCTTCGAGCTGCAGCCCACTGCGAAACAGACGAGCAGGAGCGCGACGAGACCTGCCCATGTGACCACTCTTGTGTTGTTCATAGCTGTTCCCTCCGCCCCACCTCCGGGAATTTTCGTGCCGAGCTATCGCTGTTGACCGTAAAGCACGAGAGAGCTCGAACTGTGCATTGAACGATCTGCCGAGTACCTTGATCCAGACCGGTCCTGGTCCTGAAGTGGCCCCCGTTGTCCAGACAAAATTCACTGACGAGGCACTCGTTTGTAGCGACGGCGCCATCACCACCTTTTAAGAAACGCGACCTGTCACGAACCGCGGCTGCCGCGTGCCTTGGCATCCTTCTTCCACACCTCGAGGCCCTGGAGCACCAACGATCTCACAGCGTGGCTGCGCGTCATCGGATGGCCTCCGGGCATGTTCTTGCTTCTATCGGCGATGTAGTGGTCGATTTCGGCCAGCAGCTCAGCCGCGACTTTGATCGAAATTTGGATCGATTGTCCTTCTCGTCTTTCTATACTCACGCAGGCTCCTTTGCGTAAAACGTCCTGACCCAAGATCAAAACGTCGAGTCCAACCACACGCATTCATCTCGCAAGGAATCTGTCTGACATAGCTTTTGAAAAAGGCAAAGGATCGGGTCGTGCCTCGAAGACCAGAGGGGGCCGGAAAGGGGGTTGCCGACTCTTCGAACGACGCCATAGTTAGTGTCTCAACCCTAGAAGTTGGTCCATCGAAGTGGGCTCGATCGCAGATGCTGTTTCGACTTGTCGCCCGGCGTTGACACGATTGGGAGTGCCATCGCCCTAGAAAAGAAGGCTCAAGCCCAACCTCGAAAAGTCCGCATAGCGATACCCGAGGAAGACCGACTCCGCATGGTCGCTGAGGCGGCGTACTACATCGCAGAGAAGCGCGGGTCCGGCAGCGATCCTACCTCAGACTGGATAGCAGCGGAGAAAGAGATCGAAGAACTGCTGATGGACACCAAATCCTCGGCTGACGGACGCTAATGAGCCTGACAGAAGACAACGAGGAGCAGCCCGAGGGCGCTCCAAAGAAAAGAAGCGACCCGCTCCTCGCACGAGATCGTTCCCTTGAAGAGCACACGGCCTCGTTTCGCGAGGCGCATGCGCGGGGCAAGAAGACGTGTTCAGCCACCTTGGCCGTGTTCCAAGGGGTCACTGCCGCCCTTGCCAGGGAATTCCAGGCCGGCTCGCTTCTGTTCCGCCTTCTGCCCGAGGACGTCGTCTACGATCCAGACCTTGCGGCCTTTGCCGTGGCGGCGGACATAGCGCGTTACTCCTTGGATAAGCCAGCGCCCAAGGTGACCCTTCTCGACAACGGCATTTTTGCCCCAGAGGCTACTGGGCACAGCACCCGCCCGGTGTCAGCGCGGACCATGGTCCACAACCTGGCAGCGCTCATCTACTACACGGTCGCCGGCCTCGCTCCCACTCCAGGATTCCTGCGTCTGGCCGCCCGGGATTTACCTCCCATTCGCACCTTTGTACCCGATCTTCCGCTTGGGCTCGATCCGATGCTCAGGCAGGCGGTCCATCTGAACCCGGAAAAGCGCCATCCCGATCCTCTCGCCTTTTCCGATTGTCTCGCGCAGCTCCTCGCGCACGATGAGGAAAGACAGCGCCGCGCGCCGGACGACCTCTTGATGCTCAAGTTCGCCTCGTCCACTCACCCAGGCATTCAAAAGTCTCTGAAGAACCCGGTCAACCAAGATCACCACCTATGCCTCTACGACGCGGAGAAGAGGCTCGGGCTGTTCGTCGTTGCCGACGGAGTGTCGACCTGTCATTTCGGCAGCGGGGAGCGGGCCGCGTTGCTCACCGTGCAGGCAGCAGAGCTCGAATGGAAGGAGATGCTCGAGGATCCAGCGCTCGATTGCCCGCCTTCGCAGCGAGACAGCAAAGCGCTGCAAGGGCATCTCAAACGACTGCTGGCTCGGGCCAACAAGTCTGTGGTCACCGAGATGACCAACGACTACCCGAACACGCTCCAGGCCGGATCCAAGATCATGTCCTCCACGGCAGCCGTCCTGCTGCTCAGCGGCAGCCAGGCGTGGCTCGCAAACCTCGGCGACAGTCGGATCTACCTCTTCAACCGCACGCTGTACGATCAGCTCACGGTCGATCTGGACAAGCGCACCTCACTGCTTCGGCACGGCAAGGGACTGGATGAAATTTTGAACAGCTCCGGGCTCGGCGAGCTCATGTCCAATGTGGGCCGCATTACCAAAAACGCCGCGGGCAAGATCGTCCCAGAGGCGATGAGGCCGGAGATCTCCACTTTGAACCTGCTGCCGGGCGACCGGCTGCTCATCTGCTCGGATGGCATCCCGGACTGCATCGGAAGCGACGCGGAGCCACTCATGCAGGAGATCATTTGCAAAGCCAAACGTCCTACAGAAGCCGCCTGGGAGCTTCTCGTAGCCGCCAACCAGCGTGGCGGCATGGATAACCTCACGGCAATCGTCATCGACTGCCAAAAGAAGGAGCATTAAAAAATGAGCGCTCACCTGGAAATGAAAACAGTGCTGGACAGGGACAAGATCCCGACCGCCAACATGGAGACAGAGCTCAAGTGTCTGGTCAAGATCTGGCCTTCCATGGAGCTGCGCAAGCAGGAGGTCGAGCCCCTCACCTCGAGCATTTGTCTGCTCTGCGACTGCAGCGCCTCCATGCTCCAGGACGACAAGCTGAACGCCGCCATTGAATGCGCCAAGCTGATCGTCGACATGGTCTCAGAAGGCCAGCGAGTTTCGGTGGTGGCGTTCCAGTCACGGGTCCGCGTGCTGGTCGACGACGTCGAGGCCACTGACAGCGGCAAGGACCGCATCAAGCAACAGATAGACGAGATCCGCGGAATGGCGGGCGGATCGACCAACATGACCGACGGCGTCAAGAACGCCATGTCCGTGCTCAGCCGCAGCAAGGCCGACGCCAAGGTGATGATCATTCTCTCTGACGGCGAGGCTGACTTCCCAGCGACGGCGGAGAAAGCGGCTCTGGAAGCCACTGGCAAGCACATCCAGATCTTCGCGGTCGGAGTGGGCTCGCAGTACATGGCCGAGGATCTGCTGAGGCTCGTCACCCCGTCCAACGGCACGGTGTTCGGCTCTACTGAGGTGGAGAAGCTCAAGTCAACCTTCGAAAAGCTCATCAGCCGCATCGAAAACTTTGTCGCCACCAACACCGAGCTGGCCGTCACCTTTCACAAGGATGCGCAGGTGGGTCTCGGCTACAAGACCAGTCCAGAGCAGGCCTTCCTCGGAAACCTCAAACCGAGCGCGAAGCACGCGGTCACCTTTAACGTGGGCAACATCGAGCGCGACAAGGCCTATTCGTTCCTATTCCTGGTCACCGTGCCCCAGGGCGACAGCGGTCAAGAGATGGAGGTCTGCAAAGTCAACCTTCGCTTCGACATCCCGTCCGCAAACGTTCTCGGCGCGACACTCGAGAAGAACACAACAGTGAGCTACACCAACGATCGCCGTGCGACTGAGGAGCTAAACGGGGAAGTGATGGAGGTGTTTAGGCGGGCCGGAGTCACGCAGCTCGCCGAACGCTTCGTCGAGGCCTGCAAGCGCAACGACGCCGAGCAGACGGCCAAGTACCTCAAGATCCTCATCCGCCGATATGAAGAGATCGGGGACTCTCAGATGAAGAACCACTACGAGGGGCTCCTCCAAGATTTCAAGGACAGCGGCACCATCACCAACGAGATGCTCAACGCTTCGGTGGTCGCCAGCACGGTAGTGGCCGGCGGCGGAGAGCTGCCGGGTATTGTCGACGACGCATTCTAAAGCGCGCAGCGCCCAAACAAGGAGAGCGCACAGCGCCCAAACAAGGAGAGCGTTATGAAACTCTGTGAAAACTGTTTTGAGCAGAATAGCGACGGCGCGACTCACTGCGTGATCTGCGGGGAGACCATGTCCGTCCAGCAGGTGCTTCGCCAAGAAGCCGCCGAAGAGCCTGCGCTAGAGGTAGAGGTAGAGGTAGTAGAAGCCATGATCGAAGGGGAGTCCTCTTCCGCGGAGATGGCTTCAGAACCCGAGCGGGACCAGGCCGAGATCCCCACAGAGGTCAGCCTGAGCCAAGAGCTCAAGGAAGTGGACGAGTCTCCCTCCGAGCCCAGTCCCAAGAAGGCCAAGGCCAAGGCCAAGGCCAAACCCAAACCCAAACCCAAGGAGAAGAAGAAGAAGGTTGCGGTCAGCGCAGAACCCTCGCAGGAAGCAGAGGGCCTGTCAGCGGTCCTCGAGGTCTACCACGACAGCGAGCCACAAGTGGTGCACGTCCACCCAATCGTCAACGATATCACCCTGGTTGGCCGGGAAGACCCACAGCGCGATGTGTTTCCCGATCTGGATCTCTCCCCACTCGAGTCGATGGGGGTGTCTGTAAAACGAGCTTCACGTGAGCACATGCGCGTGCTTCGTCGCGGCGATCAGTTCTTCCTCTACGTCTACCGCGGAACGACAGGCACCCAGGTCAACAAAGAAATTGTCGACGAGTCCCGCTGGGGCAAAAAATTCGAGATCCAGGTGGGCGATCGGATCATCCTTGGTGGGAAGGTGCGCCTCAAGCTCGCCCAGCGGGAGTAGGACATGAACAAAGGAGGCGATCACGGGCGCGTCATCGGCCTCGAGTTTGAGCGAGGGAGCGAGAAGGGCAAGGTTACCAAGATCCAGTCTCGGCTCAAGGGCGAGCGCTACATCATCAAAGAGGTCTTCGCCTACGGCGGAATGGGGATCATCCTGCGTGCGCAGGACAGCCAGGCCTTTAACAACGAAGTGCTCATCAAGGCCATCAAGTACCAGGCCTCGGAGTTCGCCTTCGACCGCCAGCGAGCGGTGTTCAACATCTACCAGTTTAGGCAGATGTTCAAGCGCGAGCGCCGCATCCTCTGCGAGCTGCGCGCAAGGGGGATCAACCCCGTCCCGCACATGAACGACTTCTTCTTTGACTGGAACCCCGAGCTGGCCACCTCCACCTTCAAGTTCGGCAAGCTCGAAAAAGAGGAGCTGCACTCCATCCTGGGTCTCAAGATGAGCATCCACCAGGAGCCCTACATGGTCATGGAGCGGATCTATGGCCGTTCGCTCCTCGATCGGCTGTCCAACATTTCGGCCCGCGCGGTGCTCATCATCGTCCGCGACGTGCTGAACACCCTTCAGAAGATGCACGAACCCATCACCCGCGACGACGGGACGAGGTTGCAGCTCATCTACCTCGATCTGAAGCCAGACAACATCATCGTCGATGATCACGACAGGATGACGCTCATCGACTTCGGCGGCTGTATGCCCATTGTGGACGGAAAGAAACGCAAGGAGCAAAAGGGGGCGCTCACTCATGGCTACGCCGCTCCGGATCTAGAGTTCATACTCTCCTCAAAAGATCGGGTCGACGGGCGCGCCGATGTCTACTCGGCTGGAGCGCTCCTGTGGCGTTTCTTTACCGCCAAGGATCCGATCCGGTTGGCCGATCCTTTGAACAACCCCTTCCCGGTCCTCTCCCCGGACGAGCTGCCCAGAGATCTTTACAAGCCTCTCAAGGACATCATTGCCCGGGCCCTGGAGAGAAACGTCGAGAGGCGGTTCCAGAGCGCGGCCGAGTTCGCAGGAGCGCTCACCTTTGTGCTCGAAAGCAATGTGGAGCTCCCATGAAACTCCAGCCCGGAACGGTCGTTAAAGAGGTCGACAAAACGCCACACTACCCCCGGCGATACCGGGTCCTGAGCGTGGCCCAAACGACCCGTTGCCACACGTCCTATTTCTGCCGGAGCGAGAGCGAGGAGCTCAAAGACCTCACCGTGCTGCTCACGGTCTGCAACTACAATCCCAGGCTGCTCGGCAAACGCCAGTACGTCGACAATCTGCGGGCTCGGCTCGAACACCAAGGCCAGATGTTGACGACACCGGAAAACGCCCTGCCCGAGCCTGTGGACTTCTTCCGGATCGCCAATACCGAGGACGTCTTCCAGTTCGAGGGCGGCGAGGAATACAAGCAGACCGAGCCGGTCCTGGTCACCGAACGCTACCACGGCGTCCCGCTCGACAGATTGATCAACGACAAAGGGAAACTCAAGGAGCGACGTGCGCTCGAAATAGCGCTCGGGCTTTGCAAGCTCCTGGCCAACTTTCACAAGCACGGCGTGCTCATCTACGAGCTCAGTCCAGAGGATCTCGTGATCGACGAGACAGACTGCGATCGGCCATGGCTCCTCAGCGCGGCCAACCACCAGTACATGAAGAGCAACGGTAAGATAGCCGTAGGCGAGCTGGTCGTTCCGCTCACTGACTTCGCCTTCACCGCGCCCGAGGTGGAGGCAGGGCGAGACAGCCTGGATGCTCGCTCGGATATCTACTCGCTCGGAGCATTGCTCCTCTACATGCTCACCGCGAAAAAGCCCAAGGAGGTGATTCAAGAAGGCCAAAGGCCGGTCGCCGCTATCTACGCTTTGCCCGGTCTGGCGCCCGAGACCATCAAACTGCTGTACCGCTGCCTCGCGCCGGAGCCTGCTTACCGGTTTCAAGACTGCGCCGCGATGGAGAAAGCGATCGTCGAAGCAGAGGCGCTCAGTCAGGTCGTCCCGCCACCTTCAGTACAGTCGGTGCAAGCCAAACGTGAAAGTCAGCACGTCGTGCTCAGATGGACGCTCCCCTCAAGTCTCTCCCAAGAGAGCTCGATTGTTGTTCGGCGCTACGTGGAGCGCCAGCAGGCGCCGCCCGATCCTTCGACCTGGGATGCGCTAGCCAGCGCGCTCGCCTGCACTCAAACGACGTTTACTGACGAATCCCCGGCGGAAGGCGCCCGCCTGCATTACGCTGTTTTTGTACAGCAAACGAGCGAGCGCGGGCCACGCTTCTCCGTGCCCAGCCTGGCCTTGGAAGAAGGGCCTGCCCGCTCAACGGCGAGGGAGTTTTTTTGGGGGTTGTTCAGCTCGCCGGGCTTGGTCCTTTTGGGGATCTTCACCCTGCTCAGGCGAGGCATGCATTTCTTGCTCCGCAATCTGCCGCGCTTGCGCTCCTTGAAACCAGGCACCACAGCCACAGCAAAGGACTCGCCGCGCACCCTCGGGCCAGGGACTCAACCCAAATGAGCAAGCGCAAGTCCAAACCCAAACCCAAACCAGAGCCCAAAGGCGAGCCCAAACCAGAGCCCAAACCAGTCCCACAACCAGCACTCAAACCAAAGCGCGCCGGCGTTCTGTCCACTCTTGGCGCCCATAGCACCTCGGCACTGCTCGCCCTGGTGCTCCTCCCGATGCTCGTCGTGATCTTTGCCGGGTCACCCCTTCCATGGACGACTGCTGCGCTCTCCTGTGACGCGAACCTCGAACAGGACAGCTCCATGGACCCGGCCTGGAGCGGAAACACTGTGGGCGCGCCACTGTGCTTCCTGCTCCATACGTTTGTAAAAGGTGAGGAGTCTTCCCCTCTCTGGTCTCGGCTCAGTCTCGCGCTGATGCTGGGGCTCGCGCTCCTCTTGGTGCAGTGGACGTTGCAGCTCGCGTGTAGCCGCTCGGCCTCTCGAGTCGGTGGGCTGCTCTTTCTCATCGCCGTGGGCGCGCTCGGCTTCGGACAAGAGGGACCCCATCCGCTGCTCTTCACCCTGGTGCCGCTTCTCGCATCGTTTGCCCTGATCGGCGGCTTTTTGGAAGAGCGCCTGAGTTGGCAACTCGCGCTCGCCGGCACCTTCATCGGGATAGCGGTCGCGCTGGATCCAGGTGCGCTCGGCATCGCCGCGGCCTATTTGTTTTTCTTGGTTCAGTTGAGCAAAAATGGCGGAAAAGTAGGCAGCCGCAACCTAGGCATATTCGTCGGTGGTTTCTTGCTCGGGGTGCTTCTTCTCGGCTTCTCATTCGTGCCCACATCTTGGCCTCTGCGCTACGCGAGCGCGTACGCGCGGCACGTTCCTTGGGCGTGGATCGACTCTCCATCTTCGGACTGGAAGACCTTGGCGGCCGCTGTGATCTTTTTGCTCTTTTGGTCCCTCTCGGCAAAGCTCTCCCAGAAAGAAGGGCACGCGCAGAGCCACATAAAAAACTGGCCGAGCTTAGTGATCAGCGCCCTGCTCGGCGGCGCCTGCGGCGCATTGCTTCGCCCTCGTCAATGTCCAGGAGATCTGCTCGTCCTCGCCCCGTTCATCCTCTTCTTCGCGACCCCGGCGATAGTACGCGCCGCCAAGGACATCGAATTCCAGCGCGTTTCAAGATGGTCCGTGGGCGCGATCGTCTTGTCTTTAGCGCCGCTCAGTTTGCAGGCGACCTCTGCGATCCAGGGCCTATCCCGCTCTTCAGAGACGACCTTGGCCGACGAGGGTCGGCCGTCTCTCGAGAAGGCCGATGCCCGCGACGGCGAGTCACGCGTTAACCACACGGCACAGAAGGCCAATAGCGGCATCAAGAAGCCCGCGGCTGGCAGCTCCAAGAGCAAGCCACCGCCGCGGAAGCGCGCATCGTGGTCGAAGCCCAACAGGAAGAAGGAATGAGCGGGGCGGTCCTGCTTTCTCTTGCCAGGGATCTTGCCTTAAGAAGAAACCCTCCGGTCGCCAAGAAAGCCCCAGGGAACCCGCGCTCTGCGCGATGACAGAAACGCGCGATGAGCGCTGCCAGGCGCACTTTTTCCTGCAGGTTCCCGGCTTCTCTGGCGCCGTTGTCCCATTTTGTACTCACTCACCCGTATACTGTAGTCTTGCGTTTACAACCTTATGCCCTGGAAGATCGTTTAATGAACAGTCGCTATGAAATCATCCGCGCATTGGGACAGGGCGGCCAAGGACAGGTCAGCCTGGTGCGGGATCGTGGGCGCGACGGCCTCGAAGTGGCGCTCAAACGCGTGCATTCCGACGCCGACGTGGAAGCGCTGCGCCGGGAGTTCGGCGTGCTCTCGAGCTTGCGCCACCCGAGCTTGGCAAAGGCCTATGACTTCGGCTACGACGACGAAGGCGCCTATTTTACCTGCGAATACGTGGATGGGGAGGAGCTCCTCGCATGGGCTCGAAGCGCGCCCCTGCCCGAGGTGGTCCGCGGCCTTGCGTCGCTCCTCCGCGCAGTCGAGCTCCTCCACTCGCGCGGGTTTGTGCACGGCGACCTGAGCCCTTCCAATGCTCTCGTGCCCCGGGCCAAGGACCCTCGGCCCAAGCTCATCGATCTGGGCTCGGCTCGCGCTCCGGGGGAACCGGCAATGGTCGTAACGCCTGGCTATGCAGCGCCGGAGATCTACGCTGGCCGCGGGGTCCTGCGGGCGAGCGACCTGTACTCAATCGGGGCGCTCATCTCCCAGTGCCTGCTCGGCATCCCGGCTTTCGGCCTTGCCGACGCGTCGTCGATCGTCGAGCGCCAACTGCGAGGCGAGCTGCTCGTGCCAGCGCCCGAAACGTCGGCGGTGGCTCGCTTGTGTCATGATCTGTTGGCGCACGATCCGGCAGCGCGGCCCCGCAGCGCCCTGGACGTCATCGCGCGCCTTTCCGAAGCCACCGAAATCGAGCTCGGCACCACATTGAGCGATCTGCGTGGAGCCGCGCTTCCAGGAGCGGCGCTGTGCGGTCGCGATGACGAGCTTGCCACTCTCCTTTCGAGCATCGATCACTTTGACGAACCCGAGTCGCCGCGAGTGCTCGCTCTACAAGGCCCCCTGGGATGCGGTCGCAGCGCGCTGCTCTTCGCTCTGGTTCGACGCGCTGCGCTCGATGGCCTGGCGATCGTGGGCACGCCTGGCGCTCCATTGTCGGTCTCTCACCTCGTACGCGGCCTTTTGTCCCTGCCTCAAGACCAACACCTGTGCGACCCTGCCCGGCAACAGCTCGCAGATTTCGACGCGATGGGCGGCAACGCACAGGCCGACGTGGAAGGGCTCGCGCTCGCGGCAGCGGAGGTCTTGTCTGCGGCGAGTCGAAAGCGTCCGGTGCTCCTCTTGTTCGACGACCTCGACCAGTCGTCTGCGCTTGCGCAAAGGATCGGCGCCACCCTGGCCCGCGCCCTCGATCCCGGAAGACTCAACGAGCGACCGATGGCGGTGGTTGCCGCAGCCTGGTCTGGACAAGAGCCCGTGGACCTGCCGAACGCCCATACCCTGGTCCTGGGCCCGCTGTCGCGGTGCGCCATGGAGGCCGCGGTGCGCTCCATGCTGCCAGGCATTGAGGTGGAAGAATCCCTCCTCGACCCGGTGTGGCTGCTCAGCGCGGGAAAGCCAGCGGAGATCGAGGCGGTGGTGCGCCTCATCGCCCAGCAGGGTGGAGACTGCGAGGCTCTGTCTCATGGAATCCTGTCTTGCCTGGCGCCTGCCCAGGGCGCTGCTCTGCGCGCCATGCTCGAGGCTCGCCAGCCCCTGCCGTCGACGGCGGTACGCGCAGGCCTAGGCGATGCGCAAACGAGCGCTCTGGTCGACCGAGGCCTCCTCGTCGAAATCGCCTCGGACGAAGGCGTATTGCTGCGGGCCACAGGAGCCGCGAGCACCGGTCTGGAGAGCTTCGATGACGCCGCGAAGCTTCTGGCACAGCGACTTGCGCAAGCGCTCGAGCACCCCGACTTTCTCGGGTGTGTCGGGCGCCTGCGAGCGTTTTGCGGACAGCGCAAAGAGGCCGTCAGCCTGTTCGTCGATGCAGCCGGCACCGCGAGCAGGCGCGGGGACATCCTGGCCTGCGCCGGTTTTTTCGACGAGGCCCTCGCGCTAGACCAAGACTCCTTCGCACCCTGGATTCCGACCGCGGTTGAAACCTTCCGCCGACTCGACCGCCATGACGATGCGCTGCAGCTCGTCGCGAGGATGGAGCTCTCACCGACGCAGCGCTGCCTCCTGCGCGCAGAGCTGCTGCTCGAGAGGGGACGCCATCAAGAGGCTCACGACATCTCGGAGCAGGCGCTGCTCGCCGGCGATACGAGCCCGCTCTTGCGCGCCGTCGCGGGGGCGGCCCTGGTCCACCTGGGAAGACACGAAGAGGCCCTGTCCATGGCCACTACGGCCCTGCGCGAGACCCAGGCGGGCTCGGGAGATACGGCGAGCGCTCGGCTTGCCCTCGTCGCCGCTCTGGCGGCTCTTTCCCTGGGTCGATTGAACCTGGCCGGAAAGCACCTGACCCACGCCACCCGGGTGTTCGAGGAGCGACAGGACACGCTGGGCCAGCTCAAAACCGTGGCGGCCAAGGGCCAGCTCGCGTGGCGACAAGGCTCGTTCGGCGAGGCGCGCACGGCGTTCGACCGCGCTGTGCGGCTCTCCGAAGAGCTCAAGGACCGAGGCCGCAAGGCCCTCTATCTCAGTAGCCGCGCTTCCATGGCGCAACTGGAAGACGACTACACCGCCGCCCTCGCAGACTACCGCGCTGCTCTCGACATCTCGACCTTGCTGGGCAACGAGACGCTGCGCGCCAGCGTAGAGGCCAACCTGGCCGACCTCCTCGTAGAGCTCGGCCAGTTCCGAGAGGCCGAACACCTCGCCCTGCGCGCCATGGAGCGAGCCCGTAGAACCCTACAGCCGCGGTGCGAGCGTCAGGCGCTGCTCATCCGAGGCAAGGCGCGGCTGTATGGCGGCGATCTCGTACGCGCCGAAGCGGCTTTGAACGAGGCGCGACGCCGCTTCCACGAGGCTGGAGAGGAGGCCTTTGGGCTCGCCGCACAAATTCGCCTTGCGCAGCTCGAGCTCGCAAAGGGCAATGCCGAGGTGGCCCTTCGACAAGCCGCTTCGACCCGCCAGCAGGCGGACAAGCTAGGGTGCAAGAAGGAATGGGCCAAGGCTCTGGCAGTAGAGGCCCGCGCCTGCCTCGAGGCCGGGAAACCGCCGCTCGTAGCGCTTGCCTTGTTCGAGCAAGCGGCCAAGAGCGGGCTCGGTGATGACGAAGGCTGGCGCCTCGAGTGGCACATGTCCAAGGCCTTGGACAAAGCGGAACAAAAGGCCCAGGCCGTGGAGTCAAAGGCCAGAGCCAGGCTCGGGCTCTCGCGCATGCTCGGACGCATTCCCGAAGAACTGCAAAAGAGCTTTCTCGGATACGGCGAAGCCAGGGAAATCGAGCCAGGTGGCCAGGTCGACAAAGCCCTGTCCCCCACGGATCGATGGGCCCGAGATCTCGAGATGCTCATGGGCATCACCCAGGAGCTCACTCGCGAGCTCGATCCCAAGCGATTGCTCCAACTCATCCTGGAGCGCGCCGTGGAGATCACCGGCGCCGAGCGAGGCATGGTCATCCTCCCGCGCAACGGCAAGCTCGAGCCGGTCGTCTCTCATCAAATCGCCGAGGAAGTAGAGGTGAGCTTTAGTAGGCAGGTGGCCGAGAAGGTCGTAGCCGAGGGCCGCCCCACTCTGGCCGTGGATGCCCTCGACGATGAGCGCTTCCGCGGTTTCGCCAGCGTCGCGGCCATGAAGCTTCGCTCCATTCTCGCAGTGCCGCTCGCTCTGCGCAGAAAGATGGTGGGGGTCATCTACCTCGATAGCAGATTGCGCAGCGGCGTGTTCGGCGAGGCGGATCGCCACTTGCTCGAGGCGTTCGGAGCCCAGGCAGCCGTGGCCCTCGAGACCGCTCGACTCGTTTCCGAGAGCAACCGTCGCTCCGAGGAGCTCGAACGGGCCAACGCCGAGGTGTTGTCCTTGTCGCGGCAGCTCGAGGAAAAGCTCGAACGCCGGGAGGCGGACCTGCGCCGCGTCGGAGCGCTGCTCAAGCAGAGCCGAAGCTCGGACAAAGAGGGCATCATTGGTCGCTCCCCAGCCATGCAGACGGTCCGGCGGCTCGTCGAGCGTGTGGCCACCGCCGACGTACCCGTTTATATCTGCGGTCCTTCCGGGACGGGCAAGGAGCTCGTGGCTCGGGCGATTCACGCCTGTTCCGAGCGTTCGGGCGAACCGTTCGTTGCGGTCAATTGCGGGGCTCTCCCTGACAAGCTTTTGGCCAGTGAGCTCTTCGGCCACGCGAAAGGCGCATTCACTGGAGCCACGAGCGACCGCAAGGGTCTCTTCGAGCTGGCGCATGGCGGGGTGCTCTTGCTGGACGAGGTGGGCGACATGGGCCCGGAGATGCAAACCCACCTTTTGCGCGTGCTCCAGGACGGCAAATTTCGCAGGCTGGGCAGCAACGATGAGATCAGCGTGAACGTGCGCTTCCTCTGCGCCTCCAATAAAAACCTCGATGTCGAAGTAAGTGCCGGCAGGTTTCGGGGTGACCTCTTCTACCGCCTCGATGTCGTTCGCCTGGAAGTGCCAGCCCTGCGAGACCGTCGAGACGACATTCCACTGCTCGTAGAGCACTTCCTGCACAAGCACGCAGACAAGTCAGGCCCGCGAAACATCAGCCGCAAAGCCATGGACCTGCTGCTCGCCGCCGAGTGGCCGGGCAACGTACGAGAGCTGGAAAACGAGGTGCAGCGAGCGATTGCAATGTCTGCCGAGGGCCAGCCCATCCTCCCCGAAGACCTCTCTGCGCGATTGCAGGGCCGAAGGGCCACAGCCGATGAGGCTCCCATGGGCAAGGGACACCTCAAGGACCGGGTCGACGCGTTCGAAAAAGTGATCATCGAGCGGGCGCTCGACGAGTGCAACGGGAACGCGACTCTAGCTGCGAAAACCCTGGGGCTCTCGAGGGCCGGATTGTACAAGAAATTGGGCAAGCATCAGGTGGAGCGGTAGAGATGATGTCAATTGACGATCAGCGCATGACTCTTGGCGCCTACCCCTGCCGAACGAGCGCTGACCTTATCTCGACGTCGGAGAACCAATACATGAGAATCCTTGCTCTGTTCACACTCCTGCCCGCTTTGTCGTTCGCCTCCGAGGCCCTGGCCAGCACGGCCAAAGAGACGACGCCCACAGACCCGAGCACCACTTCTGCGACAGACACTCCTTCTGCGACAGACCCTCACGAGGTGGAGGCGCCCACTTACTGGGCGCAAGGAAAGCCGCGCTGGTTCGTCTCGGGCGAGCTCATGGCCGGACCGGTCATGATGGCGACCACCATGGCTGGCTATGGAAAGCCCCACTGGATGTGGGTGGGGTTCGAGGGCTTCGCCGCTTCATCCTTGGAGTTCGGCGGCGGCTACGCCAGTCTCAAGGCGACCCTGGCGGTTGTCACGCTCCAACTGGGCGTTCGCGAATTCTTCTCCTATGAGAAGAGCGACCTGCCTGTCCAAAAAGCCTATACCAAAGCGGAGCTCTACGCCGACCCCGACGCGATCCGAGCGCAGCATTGGTCCTTCGAAGCCAAACTGGGCGGCGTTCTCCCGTTGTCGCCGTTCTATGCCTTTCTGGAGCTCGCCTATTCAAAAATGCTCGACCCGCCGGACCAGGGTTTCGTGTTCGACGAGCTCCAGCGCGCCGTGATCGACAGTCCTCACACCTTTGCCGCGCGGCTCGGCACAGCTCTCGCTTTTTTCAAACGCGACCGATTGCTCGTCGGGGTTATCAACGAATACGTCTACCTGCCTGGAAGGTGGCGCGAGCATCTGTATCGCATTGGGCCGGTCGGGAGCTTCGACTGGACGGATCACGTACAGCTCCTCGTCTTTCTCACCTTCCCAGTCGTCGGACCAGACGACCTGGGCGCCTTGCAGGGTGTGTATGGCAACATAGGAGTGGTCTACCGCTGGGCGAGCGGCGAGCCTCGCCCGGGTCTATAACTGAGCTACAGCGGCCACCGCGCGGGCATCAGACCCTTTTCGGACAAGCGCTGGCGGAAAGACTCTCCATCCTTCGAACCGCGCCGGTAGAAGACAGCGGGATAGCCGAGCGGGGCACCAATGGCCTGCCACTGCCCCTTGGTCTCATCTCCTTTGACCTCGCCGCTCCACAGGTGAACCCACTTGCCCTTGGGGAGATAGACGTCGACCGCTGTGGCGCCTTCGTCGAGCACGGGCGCGATGAGGATCTCGGGGCCGAGCAAATACTCGTATTCGAGCCTCGCGACCTCGGGGTCGTCTTCGTAGTGGAGGATGGGATGACGCACCACGGGGTATCCCTTGGCAGAGGCTTCCTGCACCAGTGTCCGACGGTAGTCGCCGAGCGCCGCGTAGATGTGCGCGAACTTCGCGAACAATGCCATGGTGTCCTCATCTTCGTAAATCTGATGACCGTTCATCGCATTGTTGCCCTCGTGACTGCGGAACACCGCGCTGAACGCGTTCATCTCCATCCAGCGCACGAGGAGCTCTTTTGAGCGGGTGTACTTGACGACCACGTAGTCAAAGGCGGTATAGCCGCCAATATCGCTGTGGTTGAGGCTGTAGCCGGAAAACCCAGAGGACAAGAGTCCGGTCACCGCGGTCTTGATGCCGTCTTGGGCATCCCAGCTCACCAGGTTATCGCCGAGCCAGAACTGGCTCGCGTACTTCGGGCTCCTGGAATAGCCGCTTCTCATGAAAAACATGAGGTCGCCCTCGAAACCGGCCTCGCTCATCACCTCGCGGTTGACCCTCGCCCACTCCTCCACGTAGCGGTGGTGGAAGGTCGAGGCAGGCTCGCCCGAGCGCGGAACCGAGTCCATGCGCAGGGATTCGCCGAAGTCCACCATCCATCCGGACATCCCGTTGCCGAGCAGGGCGTCGGTCATGACTTGCTTGAACCATTTTCGCGCAGGCTCGTACGAAAAATCGACCAAGGCGCCGTCGAAGCCTCCCATGTCGCTCTGCTGCACGACTCCGGCCTTGCCCACCACCAGATACCCCGCGTCCTTGGCCTCCTTGAAGTAGTTGCGCTCGAACCCGCCGGGTTTGCCCGCGGGATCGGACACAAAGGGATTCACGTAGCCGAGCATGCGAATGCCCTTGTCCTCCATCTCGGCCACGAGCTCTTCCCAGTCTGGGTACGACGTTCGGTCCAACTCCCAGTTCCACCACAGCCGCGTGCCCAGGAGAGTGTCGCGCTTGCCCACCCAATCTTGCAGCCACAGGCCGCTCACGGGCACGCCGTGGGCGAGCAGCGCCTCGAACCGCGGTCTGACCACCTCGGAGCCGCCCATGAGACCGACGATGGCGCCGTCGTTCATCCAGTCTGGCATGACAGGCAACCTGCCGCTGAAAGAGGTGTACTCCTCGATGAGGTCGAGCATCGTCGCACCGTGGAGCACGCGACCGCGCAGCAGCGGCGCATCCAGCTCGATTTGCACTTGCTCGTCGTCGCGAAGATCGAAATAGCAAAACTCGTAGTTCTCGAGAAACAGACCTCGCTTGGTGCTCGTCAGGTACTGCGGAACCGCGGCATAGGTCGTGAACCACGAGCCTCCTGCACCGCCTCCGAGGCTATTGAGCACACTCGTGAGCGGTTCGAGCCCTCGGCCATGCCCCTGCTCCTGGGTCAGAATCGGCAACCGCCTCCCCTTGGGCGACAGATACGTGTACTGGGTGCCAAAACCGTAGAACTCCTCGCTCGCGCTCGACCCATAGGCGAGAATGGCCCGCCATACCGCCGTGGCGGCGGCAGGAGCTTGATCCGGTTTGAGCTCCAAGGAAAAGCCGAGCTGATGCCCTGACTGCTCGAAGAAGCGCAAGCCGAATCCCACGTTACAGTCGGCAAAGCGCCCCGTGAGAGACAGGCCGTCGTGCCCCATGGAGAGCAGCTCCAGCACCTGATCCTCGCAGCGCTTGTCGACCTTTTCTTTCCAATCGAACGAGCCGTGGGTTTCGCTCCAATCGGTGCGCACGAGCTTTGCCTGCACAAAGGCCACGCCAGGCACGGTCTCGAACAGGATGCGTCCAGGCTCGTCCGCATGGGTGATCTCGATGAGACCAGGCGCCGGGCTCCGCCGAAAGTGGACCGTGAAGTCGCCCAGGGAGTAGTCCGCTGAATCTGGCACCGGCTCGGTGTCGCTCTGGGTCTCGCTGTCCGACGAGCTCACCGAGTCCGTTCCTTCGACGCTCTCGCTGTCGCTTCGAGTGGAGGTGTCCTGGCTCGCCGAACCCGTGTCGTCAGGAGCTGTTTGGCTCGCCGAGTCCGCAGTCCCTGTCGTTTCGACATTCTGGTCGTCGGTTTGGGTGTTTGGAGAGGACGAGCCCGTGCATCCGAGCATGCCCATCCATGCGAGCAGCGCCAAGGTTGTGAGGTTTTCGAGCCTCATGAACCCTCCCCCGGTAAACCGGGAACTGATTGGGAGAAACCCGTCAGTCCTGGGACGGGGCAAAGCCCTGGCGCTGATACCATTGCCAGGCCGAGTCGATGATGGAATCGATGGTCGTATATTTCGGCGACCACCCGAGCCGCTGCATGGCCCGTGTTGCGTCTGCCACGAGGGACGGCGGATCCCCGGGCCGCTCGGGCTTTTCCACCAGTGGCACGGGTCTGCCTAGGACTCTGCTGGCCGCGTCGATCACCTGACGGACCGAGAAACCCTGCCCCACACCGAGGTTGAGAGACTCGCCCACGCCGCCTTCGAGCACGAGCCGCAAGGCCCGCACATGGGCATCGGCGAGATCCGAAACGTGAATGTAGTCGCGCACCGCCGTGCCGTCCGGGGTCGGATGTGTGGTTCCATAGAGCTCCAGCGCCGGGATGTCCCCTCGCGCCGCGCGCAGAATGTTGGGAATCAGGTGTGTCTCGGGCTCGTGCCACTCGCCGCAATCGAGCGCCGGATTCGCGCCCGCGGCATTGAAGTAGCGAAGCGCGATCCAATCGAGGTCGTACGCCGCGCGGCAGTCGGCCATCATCTGCTCCATCATCAGCTTGGTACGGCCGTAGGGATTGATGGGCACCGTGGGGTGATCCTCGCGAATCGGCACATGTATCGGTGTGCCGTACGTCGCGGCGGAAGAGGAAAACACGAGCTTCTTCACCTTCGCCGCGAGCATGGCCCGCAGCAGGGAAACCGTGCCTTGCACATTGACGCGGTAGTAATCGACCGGCGCCCGCATCGACCCGCTCACCTCGGTAAACGCGGCGAAGTGGATCACCGCCGCAGGCTGCAGATGGAGCATGAGCTCCGAGAGTTTGGGCTCGTCGGTGATATCGAGCACATGCAGCTCAAAGGGAGCGGCAAACCGAGCGTGTCCCTTGGAGAGATCATCGACGATAACGGGCCGAAAGCCGGCCTGCGCCAGGGCATGGCAGGTGTTGGAGCCGATGTAGCCCGCGCCGCCGGTGACGAGAATAGGGGTCTTCAATACAGACTCGGATAAAGGCTGAGTTGACATGGCGGTACTAGAGCCAAACCCAAGGGATGCGTCAAGAAGGAACAGCACTTACCAGTTTCGCCGTGCGCGCTATTGTGAATAAAAAGACAAATGAAGTATCAATAAGCATCAAACATCTCTCCCTTTTTTTGCTTTGGAGGAACGCGCCATGCCTTCAGAAACGTTCGAAAAAACCAAACGCCCAAGCATGCCCGGACCCGTAGACCGTTTCTTGGCGAGCCACCTCGAGGGCTTGCTCAAGATCCCCGGCTCCCGGCTCTATCGTCAATTCAAGAAGGCCGCGCAAAATGTGCGAGGCACCCAAGCTGCGGTCCTAGGCGAGATCCTCTCCTACCTCGGAGACACTGCCGTGGGTCACAGCTTGGGGCTGAAGGCCGCGACCTCCTACGACGCCTTTGCCGCCCGGGTGCCCATCCACGACTATGAAATGGTGCGACCGCACATCGACCGCCACGCCCGGGGCGAGCGCAACGTGCTGCTGCCCGAGCAACCGATCATGTACAACCGCTCGAGCGGCACCACGGCAAAGCCCAAGCTGTTGCCCGTGACTCCCTACAGTTTCGATCGCACGGTGAAGAGCCGCGGCAAGCTGTGGCTGTATGGCCTGATGAAGCAGTTCCCGGGGATCTACAGTGGCAAGGACTTCACCGTGGTCTCGCCTGCGGTGGAAGGTCATACCGAGGATGGTACGCCATTCGGCTCGATGTCAGGGCTCGTGTACCAGAACATCCCTGGATTCATGAAGCTCGTGCACGCGGTTCCGGCCAAGGCCTTTTCGATTCATCACTACGCATCCAAGGCGTATGCGCTGCTGCGCTGCGCCCTTCCCGAAGACGTGACGGTCATCCTCACCGGCAACCCGAGCACGCTTCTCAACTTCGCGCAGAGGGCAGACACCTGGAAGGAGCGACTCATCCGCGATATCCGCGATGGCACCCTGGACCCCACGCTCGAAATCGAGGGCGACATCCGCGCGCATCTCGAAGCAGGCCTGGCCCCGAACCCCACGGCGGCGGCAAGGCTCGAGCTCCTGGCCCGGCAATCCGAGGTTCTGCGCCCCAGGGACTACTGGCCCAACTTGAGGCTCGTGCACACCTGGAAAAACGGCAATTGCCGGCTGATCATTCCCCGTCTCGCAGAGTGGTTCAACCAAGAGACTCCGATGCTCGACTTTGGCTACCTCGCGAGCGAAATCGCGGCCACTGATCTCATCCTGAAAGAGAACGACGGTTCCATCCTGCAAGTGCGCAGCGCATTCTACGAGTTCACGCGGCTGGATGAGGGCGACGCGCCGGATCGCCGCTTCTATCTCGCCCACGAGCTCGTGCCTGGCGAGCGGTATTTCATCTACGTCACCACCTTCGGCGGGCTCCTGCGATACGACATGAACGATGTGATCGAAGTGCTCGGTTTTTTCCATGATGCGCCGGTGCTCCGCTTTCTGTTCAAGGGCAAGGGCATCACCAACATCGTCGGCGAGAAACTGTCGGAGCAGCAGCTCATCGAGGCCGTCAGGCTCGCCGCTGCCCGCACCGGCACGGCCCACGAGTTCTTCGTCGGGTATGCAGACCTCTGCGGACGCAGCTACGAGCTGTTCATCGAGTTGCTGCCGGCCGAAAGTCCAGAGGGAGCCCAGCGATTTGCCATCGCCGTGGACGAGGCTCTGCGGGAAGTGAACGTGGAGTACGACGCCAAAAGGGACAGCGACCGGTTGGATCCGATCCGCATCGTTCCCATGGGGCCGGGATTCTTTGAGCGCTACGTGCGCCTGCGGCTGGAGCAAGGCACCCACGAGGGCCAGCTCAAGTGGCTGCAGCTCTCGTCCACCGAGGCGACCCGGGAAAGAATGCGGCACTTGTCGGAGCCGCCGCAACCGTACGCTCCGGAGTGAGCCCATTTTATGGAATACGATGACGTGGCATCGCGCTGGGCTATAATCATTCGGCAGTTCCCATTGCCCTAAAAAAAGACCCTTTCGCTCCATGGCGCGTCTATGCAGCCATGAATCGACGGGTACGGTACAAAAATAGCTCCGATGAACGACTTTTCATCTACCCCAAGGAGAACCCGATGCGCTTTGTATTCGTGTGTCTGGGAATGTGCACACTGGCCCTCGGATGCGGGGGTAAATCGGTCGAGAGCCCATTGAAAGCCGGGGCCGAAGGTGGAGCCACCGTGACTCGCAGCGGTCCGGTGGAGTTTGTCCTGGACGCCAAGCTCGAAGGCGTGCGCATGCGCCTGTCGAACGCTTCGGCACAAAACGCAGCCGGGGACACCGTGCGCTTCGTGCCAGGCGAACCGATGTCCGACAAAGACGTCACGACCCTGCTCGGCCGCGTTCCAGATGTCTCTGCAAAGGGCTCGGACAAGCGGTCCTTTGCCTTGCGCGCCGGCTCGTTGCCTCCGCCCAAGACAGGCCGCACCGAGCAACTCCCCTTCCCCCCGCCTCCGACAGAGGCACGAAAGCCTCAGGCCGACAGCGGTCCATTCGAGGTATTGCGCTTTGCTCCCGAGGGCGAGGTCGAGCTTGCGCCCTATGTCAGCGTGACCTTTTCCCAGCCTGTCGTGGAGATCTCTACGGCCGAAGCGGCGGCCGAAAAGGCGCCGATGGTGGTGTCGCCAAAGCCCAAGGGAAAGTTTCGCTGGCTGGGTACCAAGACCCTGGTGTTTGAGCCCGAGGGCCGGATGCCCATGGCCACGCAGTACAAAGTCACTGTGGCAAAGGGCACGCGCTCGGCGCTGGGCAAACCCCTCGAAAAAGAGCTCTCTTTTGCCTTTGCGACACCGCCGCTCGGGCTCAAACAGTCCTACCCCACAGATGGCCCTCACAAGCTTCGGCCGGTGTTCGTGCTCGGGTTCGATCAGCGCATCGACGCGAAAGCGCTCGCGCGTTTTGTGGTGGTCAAGCACGGCGAAAAGTCGGTTCCGATGCGGCTGGCCACCGAAGACGAGCTGCGCGCCGACGAAGCGGCCTTTGGTGTTGCACAAGGCATCGAGCCGGAGCGACGCCTGGCGCTCATTCCCGTCGATGGTCTATTGCCCGCCACTCGATACAGAGTCCGCGTGCTCAAGGGAGCGCCATCGGCCGAAGGTCCGCGTACGCCGCAAGGCGACCAAGGCTTCGAGCTCTACACCTACGAAAAATTCCAGCTCACTGACTCGCGCTGCGACTGGTACGACGCCTGCCCTCCCTCGGCGTCGTGGTCTATCTCGTTCAACAATGAGATCGATCCCGAGGCGTTCGATCCCACGAGCCTGCGCATCGAGCCCGCCATCCAGGGCGAAACGATCAGTCAGTACGGCTCCACCCTTCGCATCGAGGGAACCAAGCGAGGTCGCACTCACTACCAAGTCACTTTGCCCGCGGAGCTGCGCGATGTGTATGGCCAGCGTTTGGGCCACGACCAGACGGTCACCTTCGCCGTGGGGCCGGCCGAGCCGACTCTCATGGGACCGAACAAGCCCATGGTCACGCTGGATCCCTCAGGCAAACCTGCGCTGTCCATCTACACTATCAACCACAACGAAGTGAAGCTCACGGTCCACAAGGTCGGCCCAGGGGACTGGAAGGGCTACCTCGCCTGGCAACGCCGCTACAACAACGAGGACAAGAATCCGGGCCCACTGCCGGGAAAACTCCTCGTCAGCAAAAAGCTCAAGTTCAAAGGCCTGCCAGACGTCATCACCGAAACGCCCATCGACCTGTCGCCCTACCTCGTCAAAGGCAAGGGTCAGCTCATCGTCCGAGTGGAGCTGCCAAAGCCTCCCAAGGAACGCTGGAACCGCAGCGAGGTGCTCACTTGGGTCCAGGCCACGAACATCGGGATCACCGCCCTTGCCGACTATGAGGAGCTCGTGGCCCTAGTGACGAAGCTCGAAGATGGAACCGCCCTGTCCGGCGCAGAGGTCAGGCTCCTCGGCGAGAAGGCCAAATCCTCCAGCGACCAGCTCGGTCTCGCCCGTCTGGCTCTTTCCAAGGAGTCCATCGCTCCACAGGTGCTCGTCGTGTCTCACGGCGAAGACGTCGCGCTCTTACCCAACGACACCAGCTATTGGAATGACTATCCCCGCTGGCGCGCCATGCCGCAAAGCGACGATCTGCGCTGGTTCACCTTCGACGATCGCAAGATGTACAAGCCAGGCGAGCAGGTGCGGGTCAAGGGATGGCTGCGCAAGCTCGAGCAGCGCAAGCGCGGCGATCTGGTCAGCCTGTCGAAGTTGCCCAGCGCCGTGACCTACCTGCTTCGAGACCCACGGGGCAACGAGATCGCCAAGGGTAAAACGGAGGTCAGCCGTCAGGGCGGCTTCGATTTGACCGTGGCTCTGCCGGACAACACAAACCTGGGAACGGCCTGGCTCGAGCTCAATGTCGAAGGCGGCATCGACGCCTCGACGACCTCCCATTCCCACTCGTTCGAGGTGCAGGAGTTCCGCAGGCCCGAGTTCGAAATGAACGCCTCGATGGAGGACCCGGACTACGTGCTCGGGCAGCGCGCCACGGCCTCGGCCACGGCCAGCTACTACTCGGGCGGTGGCCTCGCTGGCTCGAAGGTGCACTGGACCGTGACCGCCACGAGCGCCTCCTATTCGCCGCCCGGATGGGCCGACTACGTCTTTGGACCGTACAGGCCTTGGTGGCGCTCGTTTGGCGAGCGGAGCTTTACCACTGAGAATTTTGAGTCGAAGACCGACGGCACTGGCGAACACAGGCTCGCCATCCACTTCGAGGCCATGAACCCGCCGCAGCCCTTTGCCATCTCGGCCGAGGCTCGAGTCGAGGATGTCAACCGCCAGACCATCGCCGGCAGGACCCGAACGGTGCTCCACCCCTCGGACGTGTACGCGGGCCTCAAGTTCGACCGGGCATTCGTCGATAAAGGTCAACCCATCGACCTGTCGGTGATCGCGGTGGGCATCGACGGCGCGCCCATGAGCGGCACGGCCGTGGACGTGCGCATGGTGCGCCTGCAAGGCCGCTATCTCAAGGGCAAGTGGAGCGAGGAAGAGCTCGACCCACAGGACTGCCGCGCGCAGCCCAAGGGCAAAAAGCCAGGCCGTTGCAAGCTCCAACCTGCGCAAGGAGGCCTGCACAAGATCACGGCCAAGGTGAAGGACAGCCTGGGCCGTCCCAGTGTCACCGAGCTCCACGTGTGGGTCGCGGGGGAAAAGAGCGCGCCAAAGAGAAATGTCGAGCAAGAAGAGGTGCAGCTCATCCCAGAGCGCAAGGACGTCGCGCCTGGACAGACCGCCAAGTTCTTGGTCGTGGCGCCGTTCTTCCCAGCGCAGGGCGTGCTCACCGTGCGCCGCAGTGGCCTGCACTCGATTCAAAGATTCAAGATGGACGGTCCGACCAAGACTCTCGAGCTGCCCATCGCCGAGGAGCACGTGCCAGGCTTCACCCTGGAGGTGGATCTCGTGGGCTCGGCAGAGCGGGTGGACGACGACGGAAAGCCTCGTCCAGAGTTGCCTCGACGCGTGGCTTATGGGAGTGGAACACTGAGCATCGACGTACCGCCTGCCTCGCGCACCCTAAAGGTGGTCGCCACTCCAGAGCGGGCGGAGCTTGCGCCCAGCAGCAAGACCACCGTCGCGCTCGCAGTCAAAGACTCGGCAGGACGTCCCGTGAAAGACGCCGAAGTCGTGCTCGTCGTGGTCGACGAAGCTGTCCTGGCTCTCACTGGATATCTCCTGCCGGATCCCATCTCGGTGTTCTATGCGCGGCGCGGCGATGGCGTGGACGAGGCCCACAGCCGCGAGCAGGTGCTGCTCGCCGATCCGCGCGCCATTGCCCAGGCTCTAGCCGGCGCCATGACTCGCGCCCAGAACGCCATGATGAGCCGGGAGGTCATGGCCGAGGGTGAAGCGCGCAGCGAGTCTCCGAAGAAGCGATCTGGCTCCAAGGCCCCGCCATCGCCGCCCGGGGCGATGCCGGCCAGGTCGATGAAGATGGCCATGGCCGCCCCTGCGCCGGAGATGGACGCTGCGTCCGCCGGCGGCGGCGCCGATGGGCCGGCGATCGCCCTGCGCACGGACTTGCGCGCCCTGGCGGCGTTTTCGCCCAAGGTCATGACCGACCAAGCAGGCAAGGCCAAGGTTCCAATCACGCTGCCCGACTCCCTCACCCGGTATCGCGTCATGGCCGTGGCGGCCTCGGGCAAGAACCAATTCGGCGCTGGCGAGTCGTCGATCACCGCCAAGCTGCCGCTGCAGGTGCGGCCCTCGGCCCCGCGGTTCCTCAACTTCGGAGACGAGATCGAGCTACCGGTGGTGGTGCAAAACCAGACCGACGAGGAGCTTTCGGTGAGCGTGGCCGTGCGCGCGACCAACGCAGTCTTCGGGTCCCTCGATTCAAAGGCGGAAAAAAAGAAAGACAAGACCTCGCGCAGCAGCATGGGCAAACGCCTCACCGTGCCGCCTCGCGATCGCTTGGAAGTGCGTTTCCCCGTGGCCGCGGACATGGCTGGCAGGGCCAGGTTCCAGGTGGTGGCTGCGGCCGGCGCTGCAAGCGACGCGGCCGAGATCGATCTGCCGGTGTGGACCCCGGCGACGACCGAGGCGTTTGCCTCGTATGGAGAAATCGACAACGGCGCCATGGTCCAGCCCGTACGCACACCAGGAGAGGTATGGCCCCAGTTTGGCGGCTTGGAGGTCACGACCTCCTCGACACAGCTCGCGGCGCTGACCGACGCGGTGGTGTACCTCGCCTCGTATCCCTATGACTGCTCCGAGCAAATTGCTTCGCGCATGCTCGCCATCGCCGCCCTCAAAGACGTCCTATCCGCGTTCCACGCCGAGGGCCTGCCCAGCGCAGAGGAACTGCGTGCGGGGGTGCGCAAGGACATCAAGGCCGTGCTCGCCCGCCAGAACGGCGACGGCGGGTTTGCCTTCTGGCGCGCCGGTGACGAATCCTGGCCGTACCTCACCATTCATGTGGGCCATGCCCTGGCCCGCGCCAAGCAAAAGGGGTGGGAGATTCCGCAATGGCCATGGAACCGTACCATGGGGTATCTGCGCAACATCGAGGAGCATATTCCTCATTGGTACTCGCAAGAGTCCCGGCTCGCCATCCAAGCCTACGCGCTCTATACGCTCCACCAGATGGGAGACAGCCGGCCCGCCGATGCCGAATCCCTGTACACAGAGGGCAAGGACGTCCTCTCCCTCGAAGCGCTCGGATGGCTCTTGCCCGTGCTCGCCAAAGGCACTGAGCCAAAGACCAAGGACGCGATCTTGCGGCACCTTGGCAACCGCGTGGCCGAGACCGCCGGCGCCGCGCACTTTGCCACCAGCTACTCGGACGGCGCTCACGTCTTGCTCCATTCGGACAGGCGGGCCGACGGCGTGCTCCTCGAGGCCCTGGTCGATGTGCAGCCGAAAAGCGATCTCATCCCCAAGGTCGTGCGCGGACTGCTCGCTCATCGCACAGCCGGCAAGTGGTCGAGCACCCAGGAGAACGCCTTTGTGCTCCTGGGCCTGGATCGCTATTTCAACGTTTTCGAAAAGGCGACGCCGGACTTCGTGGCCAGGGTGTGGCTCGGCAGCGGCTTTGCCGGCGAACACAAGTTCAAGGGACGCACGACCGAAGAAGCGCGCATCGACATCCCCATGGAGATGGTCCACTCCCTCAAGGGCAAGGCGCCGCTGACCATCGCCAAGGAAGGCACGGGCAGGTTGTACTACCGGATCGGCATGCGGTACGCGCCAAAGAACCTGAAGCTCGCGCCAGCAGACTACGGCTTTAGCGTGAGCCGCACCTACGAAGCCGTGGACAATCCCGAGGACGTCAAGCGCGAAAAGGACGGCACCTGGCGCGTCAAAGCCGGCAGCCGAGTGCGCGTGCGCCTGAGCCTCGTGGCGCCCACGCGCCGCTACCATGTGGCCCTCGTCGATCCGCTACCGGCCGGCCTCGAGGTCATCAACCCAGCCCTGGCCGTAGCTGAGAGCGTACCCACGGATCCGCAGGCCCAGCAATCGCAAGGTCGCTATTGGTGGTGGTTGCGCCCCTGGTACGAGCACCAAAACCTGCGCGACGAGCGTGTAGAAGCGTTCACCTCCCTCCTGTGGGAAGGCGTCCACGAGTATACCTACGTCACCCGCGCCACCACGCCTGGCAAGTTTGTCATTCCGCCCACAAAGGCCGAGGAGATGTACGCCCCCGAGACGTTCGGCCGAGCCGGAAGCGAGCGCATGATCATCGAGTGAAAGGCCGCTCCTACGAATCCTTCGAGTGCAAGCGTTCTCACCCCCGTGTTCGGCTCTTCCAAAGCGGTCGTCGTTGGAGCGAATAAAGTGCAGAATCATGTCATGCTCGTACGAACCATAGGGTGCCACTGCCAAGCAGGTGAGCAACCCACTACGTGGTGGTTTGCAGTCGCTCAGCTTCCGACGTTTCCTATAAACCGCACCTGGTGCGGCTGCTTTTCCGATTGCAGAGCGAACTGCGCCGGGTACTTCTTGAAAAACTTGCTCGGAGATGCGGCCTTGCCCAGCAGCTTGGCCTTGCGCAGCGGATCCGCCGCGAGACCCAGTTCGACCCAGTCGCCGCCGAGCAGTTGCGGCACGACGGCTAGAATATCTTGCACGCCCTTGGGCAGCGGCGGTATGGCGGGCTCGGGTTCGGGGACCCCTGCGGCTTTTTTCTTGGAAGCTCGCTTCGCGGTCGGCTTGGGTGCGGCCTTTGCGGCAGCGTGGGCCTTGCCGTGCGCAAGAACGACGAAATCGTCGTAAACCAACTTGGCGTTGTCACTGGTATTGCCTTCCTGGCCGATACCTTCGACGCGGCAGCCTTTCTCGCGAAGACGGACCACAAGTGGCGCGAAGTCGGAGTCGGAAGAAACAATCACAACCACGTCGAACCGCTGCGCGACGACGAGGTCGATCGCATCCACAGCGAGCGCGATGTCGGTCGAGTTTTTGCCGGTCGACAGGTTGACCATCGGGCGGATCGAAAGGCGCTTGAACAGAGGCAGATGCTTGACCGCCGTCGCGACCGTGCAATAGGCACGCCGCACATGGATCGCGCCGCGTTCGGCCATCACCTTATTAAAGGCCTGCTCCACCACATCGGCAGAGACGTTGTCTGCGTCGATCAGCAACATCACACTCACGCTTGGGGTCATGCGAGTTTCCATCAATGGTTTTCCTTCAAAGGCGTTGAGAGATCCGGGACGTCGCGGTGGGTTTCGAAGAACCGGCGCATGCGCCAATGGATCTGCCCAGAGGAGCCACATATCCCTGGTTGCACGTATTGTAAGTGCCTGGCTAGCTCTTCCACGGATCCCTTGCCCCCACCGTCTTCTTCGATGTGTTTGCTGTTGGCAGCGCCGATGCCTCGATAAGCTCGATGTTCACGGCGCGGGCCACGCTCTGCCGGGCGGCAGCAATAAGCCGGACGATCTCATCGAAGGCGGTGTGCATGGAGATCGGACCGGTCTTCTGAGCGCCTTTTTGGGAAAAATCTGTGGCGGGGTTCTTTGGGTTCACAGTGTTTTCCATTTCATAATTCCACACAGAAGCATTTGAAACGAACTCTCCGTAATAAGTCAACGCAGTGGCGTGTGAGCTTGTCGCATGAAGCTCCGAAGTTCAATCGTCATCGGCTCACAATGGG
>JALOQD010000023.1 GCA_025453525.1 Myxococcota bacterium | reverse complement strand
TGGGGATAATATGGATTACAAATCTGGTGCTGGTAATAATAGCGGCATCGAAGGCCAACAAAGGCGAAGCTTACCGATATCCGTTTAACCTGAGGCTGATCCGTTAACTTTGGACATCATCCCGCAAAGCGCTGAAGGAATCTTTTTAGTCCGAAGGGTGTGAAAATTTGTCCAATACACTCTTTAGATCATCCAATGTTACGGGTTTGCTGAGATAATCATCCATCCCGGCTTCTATGCATTTCTCCCTATCTCCTGTCAGTACATAAGCAGTGATTGCTATGATCTTAATCCTTTCATTCTGCCAGCGCCGGCGTATGACCCTTGCGGCTTCCAGGCCGTCCATTTCGGGCATTTGGATATCCATGAGCACCACATTGTAATGCTGCCGCTCCAGAGCATGCAGTGCTTCAATTCCATTGGCAACGGTATCGGCCTTATATCCCAGCTTTCTTAGCATCTGGAGTGTCACCTTCTGGCTGGATACGTTATCCTCGGCCAGCAATATCTTCAAAGGTCTATTTCTCAGGGGTCGATCGGCGTTAATCCCGGAAGACTTCTCCGACCCCCTGGCTGGCTGCCCGGCCAATATATCCATCAGAGCATTATGCAGCTGGGAAGGTTTGATCGGCTTGGTCAGGCAGGCATGGCCTGGAGGTATGCGCTCCCCCAAAAAGACCAGAAGTATCAGCGGCAAAGCGCTGTTGTATTTTCGTATCTTCTCTTCCAGCTCCTGGCCGCTCATGTCCCGCAAATCCGTATCCAGGATGGCAACATCGAAGTCATCTCCCTGCCGGATAAACCTGAGAGCCTCCCGGCCGGATGCTGCGATTACGGGGATCATGCCCCAATCATAAACCTGCCTGCTCAGGATGCGGCGGTATTGAAGCGAACGACTAGAAGGCGCCTTGAAGTCCCACGGTCAGACCTGTGACTCCATCCTTGGTGGGCACAGGAGACAGCATAGGTGCAAAGGTCACCTTTCTCTCGCGTTCCAAGGCACGCCCCTCTCCTTTTATCTTTCCTTCCGCTTGCCTGGCAGTGTCCAGATTGTCCAGTGCCAAGCTCATTAGGCCAACAACGCCGAGCAGTCCGCACACAGGTGGCAAGAACCACTCAATCCCAAAGGGACCTGCGAGCATGGGCAAATAGGAAAGGACAAAAAGGGTGATACCGAACACGCGCGCCTTTCGGTTTCCAGGCACTCCATAATAATTCCGAGCTCTCGAGCCGCGAACAATGACGACCGAGGACGCAATGAGGTTGGCGAGCGCTGCGACAGAAACGAGGGGAACGATCACAGGCGTGTAATTCAATGTCCGTTCCGAAATCCCAATCCCTCCACCACTGTCTGGGTATGGATCTTCCAGGAAAGCGAGATACGGAAGGCTGGAGAACAAAAGGACAGCGGGTGCGATGATGAACCCCGCATTGGCGCCCAGTTTGGCCTTATCCGCGAGCTTTGCATCGTAAGATAGGTGCGTCACCTCGAAGGCGGCAGAGCTGGGCTGGGGTGGCGCAGCGTTGTGACTGTCTCCTATCGCGCCGTTCTCAGGTAGGCTCCCCGAGGAATCGGCAGCTGGAGCCGAGACAATGGGCTGGTCCGTCTGAGCGGGCTCAGCGGTCGGAGTCGAGACAGGAGGCAGGGTTGTCTGAACAACGTCTTCCGCGCCAGCAGACGCAGACGAAAAAAGAACGATCATCAAGCCCAAACTAAGAACATGAGAGTTTTTCCTAAACATGAGTCTTTCCTTTCGCTTTCGGCCAATCCGAATTTTAGCAATATCCATGCCACCCGCCAAATACAGGTTTGACACCCAGATGGACTCCCACAACGTCGCAAATTGAAGACACTGGCGTCACGCCTTGTGTCCATTCGCAACACTGGCTCAACTGCCTGCGCAAAGCCGACGGCCTTGCTGCTCGGGTGGCGAATGGATCCTAGCCCAGAGCGCGAAGCCTTCGCCACGCGAGCATCGGAATCCTCGCCACCATGCCCCAAAACAGGCGAAAGCTGAGCCAGGAAAAGGCGAGGTTGTCGCTCCACATGTCGAAGTGGGAGACCCGGTTTTCCTTGGGATAGTGCACGTCGATATCGGCGTGGACAAGGGTCATGCCCGCCCACGAAGCGCGAACGAGCACCTCCATCTCATAGGCAAAGCGAGCCTCCTCACACGGCAAGGCGAGCACCTTGGCGAGGGGATACACGCGCATGCCGCTTTGAGCATCCTTGATGGTCTGCCAACTGTTCAGCGTGGCAAAAAAATTGGAGATGGCCCTTCCCCTGCGGCTCGAGGGCGGGACATCCGGTCCGGCCAGCCGGCGAACGCCGATGCAGATGGCGTCGGGGCATGCGCTGGCGGCCTCGATGAGACCCGGGAGCTGCTCAGGCAGGTGTTGACCGTCGGCGTCCAGCACCGCGGCATGGGTGTAACCTCGTTGGGCGAGAGCCAAGAAACCCGCGCGCAGGGCCGCGCCTTTTCCGCGATTCATGGGCAGCGCGAACGTCTTTGCGCCCGCTTGCTGGGCAAGAGCCTCGCTGTCATCGGTCGCGCCATCCACGACGACCAGCAGGTCATCGCCCATGGTCGTGCGCGTTCGCCTCACCACGTCGGCAATGGTCCCGGCGTTGTTGTACACCGGTATGAGGGCCGCCACTTTCATTTATCCCCTCGGCGCAGCAGAGGCCTCAGCAGGCGATCGATCGGGTTGCCTGGCTCAAAGTCTTGGAACCGCCACTTGCGATACAGATACTCCACCGTGAAGACCATGCCGAGAAGACCGTAGGAAACCGGGCCCACGAGAATGGCCCACAGGGCGTCGGTGGGCATGAACGCCGCTCCGAGCACGAGGCAAGAGTTGCCCCCTAGAACGACCACCCAAATCACGGTCAGGCCGCGGCAGTACCTCACATGCTCTCTGGGCAGGTCGGGCTTTGTGAGGCGAGCGAACCGCTCGATGATGGGAAGGTGTCCTTGGCGCAGAGACCCGGCAAACAGGGCGATAAACGTGAGCGACACGGCAAACGGCGCGAGCCTCAGGGCAAGGGGCGAACCCGAAAGCCCCGCAGCGCCGATGATCCCGGCCATGGCCAAGGCCTGGACCAACACGAGCTTCGACGCCTGCTTGTCGAGCAGCACCATGGTCACGACGCGACGCGCGACGAGCAACAATAAGAGCAAGGCTGTCCAGCGAATGCCGAGATACGGGATGCCCACGAGCACGATCAACGGGTAAAGGACGATGACCGCGACATCGAGGAACTTCCCAGCCGTGGAGCTGGCCCTACTTTTTTCGGTGCTGTGCGACAAAGGCTGCGAGGGTGTCTATGGAGGCAAATGCGGCTTTGGCTGTGTCCGAATCGGTCAAGCTAATGCCGTAGCTCGCCTCGAGGGCCACGGTGATCTCCAGAGCATCGATGGAGTCGAGTCCCAGTCCTTCCACGAACAAAGGATCCGCATCCGCGATATCCGCCGGCGTAACGTCCTCGAGGTTCGCGGCCTTGATGACCAGCTTCTTCAGCTCCAGCTTGAGTTCGTCCATCCGTTGCGTTCTCCTTTGACAATTCAAAACCGACCAGTTACTAGCACCCTGTCGAGCTTCAGGCAACAGACAAGGAGGCTTACGGCCATGGGCAAAGCCCTCATTACCGGCAGCAGCGGCGGTCTCGGACGAGCTATCGCCAAAAGGCTGGCCCTAGACGGCTTCGAGGTTTGGCTCTGCTACCGCGGTCGGGAGCAAGAAGCGAGGGATCTCGCGACGGCTATCGGCGAGTGCGGCGGCACTGCCCGTCTCCTGCGGTTCGATGTTGCGAGTGAATCCGACGTCGAAAATGTTCTCGTGCCCGCGCTGTCAAAAGACGGTCCGCTGGACGTCCTCGTGAACAACGCCGCGGTCTCGAGCGAGGGCTACATGATGATGCAGCCGTCGAGCTCCTGGCAGGAGGTCGTCTCCACCAATCTCGGCGGTTTCTTCCTCGTGACGCGCGCCTGCCTCAAAGGCATGGTCGCCGCTCGCAAGGGGCGCATCGTCAATATCGGCTCCCTGGCCGGCTCGCGCGCCGACGTGGGACAAGTGGCCTATGCCGCCACCAAGGCCGCGCTCGAAGGAGCCACCCGCGCCCTGGCCATGGAGATGGCTCGCTGGAACATCCTCGTAAACACCGTGGCCCCAGGGCCGCTCACCTGCGGCATGGCCGACAAGCTCCCCAAAGACAAAATAGAGCCACAGATCCCCTTGCGCCGCTTTGGCGAGCCCGAGGAGGTGGCAGGCGCGGTGTCGTTCTTGTGCGGTCCAGACGCGACCTACATCACAGGGCAAGTGCTCGCCGTCAACGGCGGCATGGGCATGTGACCATGACTCCTTTTGCCTTACTCGGTCTCGACGCAGATATCCCTGCTCCTCTGCTCATCACCCGAAAGGGCGAGTGGTCGCGCAGGCGCGTGCTCGAGGAAGCCGCGGCCTTTGCACAGGAGCTCTCCATCCACGCTGGTCTGGGCGCGCGCCTCGCCATCAGCCTCGATGCAGGCCCGCAGTTCGTCGTGTCCCTGGTGGGCGCCTGGCTCGCGGGGATGAGCCCAGTGCTCATCGACCCCCTGGTGCGCGGTGAGCTCGCCACCATCGTTCGCACCATCGAAGCACGGGTTGCGGTGATGCCTTGTCCCAACGCCGAAACAGACACGGGCGGGGCCATCGTGCTCGAGCCTTCTGGAGCAGTGGCGGCCTTGCCCGAGGTGCGCGCGTGGGAAGAGACCCAGCCCGCCGTGTACCTGTGCACCTCGGGAAGCACGGGACAACCGGCCATCGTGCCCAAGACCCTGGCGTCGCTTCTCGCAGAGGCGGGGACCTTGAGCGAGCTCTTCGATCGCCCGCGGCGCAGCGCGAGCATCGTGCCGTACTGCCACATTTACGGGTTCCTCCACGCCCTGCTCGTCCCGACCTTCTCCGGCGGCACGAGCGTTCTGTCTGCTGGTATTTCTCCGCGGGCGCTTCTCGAGCTCGCGAGTCGAGGCGACATCGATGTGGCTGTGACCGTGCCGGCCGTGCTCAAGGCGATGAGCCGCACCCTCGAAGAAGGCGTCGTCGACCGACCGGTCCGCGGCACGCGCTTCGTCACTGCCGGCGCTGCCCTTGGGAGCGACACCAGAGCCCGCTTCGAGGCGCTGTCTGGCTGCACTATCGTCGACATCTACGGCTCCACCGAGGCCGGTACCATTGCCACGCGCACCGACGACGGCCCCTGGCATCCAGTTCGCGGAGTCGAGCTCCGCATCACCTCGAGTGGCTTCCTCGAAGTGCGCAGCCCTTCGGTGGCGCTCCCTGGACCTGACGGATTCCTGAATGTCGGGGATATCGCACGGCTGGAGGGCACCGGATTCACGCTACAGGGTCGAGGCGACGACATCGTCAAGATCGGCAGCCGCCGAACCTCCTTGAGCGAAATCGAGGCCGTGCTCTCTACCCACCCTTGTGTCGCAATGTCGGCGGTGATCGCCACGACCTTGCGAGGCGAGACGCGCCTCGTGGCCTTCGTGCAGACCGTCAGGGGCTCCATGGACGAAGCCGAGCTCAAGCATTTCGTTCGAGAAAGACTCGCGGATCACAAGGTGCCGCGGCTCATTCTCCCCATCGACAAAATGCCAGTGCGGGCCGGTGGCAAACCCGATCGCCAAGCTCTCGCGCAGCTCATGCCAAAAGAGCCGAGCCACCTGTGAACGTGCTCGTCGTCAGCGGTTCCACGGCCCGACTGCCCGATCCGGTGTACCCCTTGGGCGCGGCCATGGTGGGCTCTGCGGCGAGGCGGGCCGGCCATGAGGTCTCTTGGTTCGACGCCCTGCGCCATGCCCATCCCACCGAAGCGCTCGAGCAGCAATGCCAAAGAGTACAGCCGCAGGCCGTGCTGCTCTCGGTGCGCAACATCGACTCCTCGGCGTTTCCCAGCCCCATCCTGCACTACGAAGAGCACGCGCCCATGGCCCAGGCCGTTCGCCGAGGCTGCAAGGCGCCGATCATCGCCGGAGGCTCGGGGTTCTCGCTGCTCCCAGACCAACTGCAAGAGCTCCTCGGAGCCGACTGCGGTGTGGTGGGAGATGGAGAGCTCGTCCTGCCGCGACTGCTCGACCTTTTGTCTCGAGGCGAGCCGCTGCCACGGCGCGTTTACGCCGAGCCCGCGCCCCCGCCCTATCTCACCGCCGACCGCGATCTGTTCGAGGCGACCTGGTACTACGAAACAGGCGGCGTCGCCAACGTGCAGACCAAGCGCGGCTGCCCCATGGGTTGCGTGTACTGCACCTATCCGCTCCTCGAAGGTCAGCGCATGCGCCTAGCCGAGCCCGGCGCCGTGGTCGACGAGCTCGAGGCTCTTTCGCGGGCAGGCATCCGGCATTTCTTCTTCGTCGATGCGGTGTTCAACCAGCCCGAGCACCACGCCATGGCCGTGTGCGAGGAGATCATCCGCCGGGATCTCTCCATCTCGTTCTCGGCGTATTTCGTTCCCAAGCTCGAGGACCCGCGCTTCCCCGAGCTGCTGCGCCGCGCGGGCTGCGACGCCGTGGAGTTTGGCACGGACTCCCTCAGCGACAAAGTGCTCGACGCCATGGCCAAGGGCTTCACCGTCGACGAAGCGCTCCGCGCCGCGAGGGCCATTGCCGAGCAAGGCCTGCTCCAGTGCCACAATCTCATCCTCGGTGGACCAGGAGAGACCCCCGCCACCATGGACGAGTCCATCCGCCGCATGGATGAGCTCCATCCCAAGGCTGTGTTTCTCACCTTGGGCCTGCGGGTCTATCCCGGCACCCGGCTCGCCAAAACGCAAATGACGCGCCTCGGCCTCGACCAAGAGCCCGGAGCCTGTCTGAACCCGGTCTTCTACATCTCCGAGGCCGTGGAAGACATTCTCGTCGAAAGAGCCACCCAGGTCCTCGCCACGCGAGAAGGCTGGGTTTGCCCGGGCCTCGGCAAGCGCTACAACCCCCGCTACCTCGAGCGCCTGCGCAGCCGCAAGGCCCGCAAGGGCGTCCTGTGGACGCTGTTCGAGTGACAGAGCACCCGGCGCTGGGGAGACTCGATCAGGAACGAAAATCAGAGAAAAGGAGATTCAACGGCTATTCGACCGTGACTGTCAGCTCGAATTCTGAGGTCGCTGTTGTTTCTGCAAAGAGCTGTACGCCGTATACGTAGGTGTGTCCCGGTTCGGCTTCAATCGCTATTCTTGTAAGGTATCCCCCCAAAGCGCTCGAGTACTTGGACACGCCGCAGTTTGTCTTCACAGGTTGAGCGCCCAGTGGCAGAGAGGTAAAACCAGCCGCATTCTCGGCAGCACATCCGTCTTGGTACAAGAACACAATGTGTTTTGAGGAAATGGATGTGAGTGTATCGAGTTTTACCGTGGATGGCGCATCCACGGTAAAAGCAAAGAAACCATCTCGACCCGTAGAGTCACAAACATGGTCTGCTGATGGAGTCTCTGCGAGCAGCTCATGGCTAAAATTCATCGTGTAGGAGTCACCCAGCGCAGGAAGTGTAAGGGTCGCCGCCTCGCTACAGCTATCACCAATCCCATTTACCGCATCGAGCTCGGAGAACTTCACATCGAGTGAAAACAAACCCGTATCTCCAAAATCAGAATCGACAACCAAATAGAGTCGAATGGCCCCGTCACTTCTGTTCGAATACTCAGCCCTGACATCCTCGAAAGCAGCGCTTTGCCCAGCGACGCAGCTTCCCACGACTTCGTCGCACGACGTAGAAACAAAGAGCTTTGGAAGAAAGTCGATCCCCTCAAACGAAATCCCGTCCACTCGTGCAGAGAGCTTCTTCATCGCTGGCACATCAAGAGCGTAAACAAGATCCTGGCCTCCCTTTTCACTCGGTACGCACCCCATCGGCGCACCCATCCACGTGTAGTCGTCTAGGAAAGGCGCATTGGAGAAAACATACGTACCCTCTGTTGGAAGGACCTCCGGATCTTCGCAGGTTTCCCCGTGGTCGAGACATCGGAACAGAGTTTGCTGCTCGTCTTCATAGTAGCAATACTTGCCCATCCCATCGGTGCTGCTGTCAGAATCTGGGTCTGTGTCCGTGGCAGTCGCAGACTCTGAGTCGGTCGACGTCGCAGTCCAGGAATCCGTTTCGCTGGCGGTCGCGCTCACCGACTCTGTTTCGGTGACGGACTCGCTGTCGGTGCCAGCTTCCGTTTCGGTGGCGGTCGCGCTCACCGACTCTGTTTCGGTGACGGACTCGCTGTCGGTCCCAGCTTCCGTTTCGGTCGCCGTCGCGCTCACCGACTCTGTTTCGGTGACGGACTCGCTGTCAGTGCCAGCTTCCGTTTCGGTCGCCGTCGCGCTCACGGACTCGGTTTGGGTCACGGACTCGCTGTCGGTGCCAGCTTCCGTTTCGGTCGCCGTCGCGCTCACGGACTCGGTTTGGGTCGCTGTCTGCGTATCGATTTCTGTCCCGGAAACACTCAGGTTGTCCATCCCGTCCGTCGTGTCATTTGACGTACAACCGCTGAGGAAGGCGGCCAACAGGTGCGCGAACGCCAGAAACCCAAGTCGCACAAAACTATTCATTGATTCTTCTCCCTTTTGTCGGTTCGTTTATTCGACTTAAACAACCCAAATGGAACCCTTCTTGGGCCCAAAAGATCATTATCGAAATCAGAGTTCACACCCCTGTCTTCAGACCATCTGTGTGCGTATCCATTCTAAAAAAACTGCAAAAATATGCCTCACGTATTGTCTTAATTAGCCGTACCCCTCCACCATAATGGCGCCATTTTCAAAAGCACCTTTTTGTGTTTGTGGTGTTTATAAGCCATGCTGTCGCGCTTTATATTTGGGTTCTCTGTCGAGCGTCAACTAGAAACCGAGACACGAAGCACAATGGCACACCGTGGGCTTTGACCTCAACGACGAAATCGCAATCATCTACAGTGGTTCCCCGATCCCGGCTGCATTGATGCGCTAACCCGGGATCCACGCCACGCAGCTACGCTCCCCTATCCTCTGCGCTGTCTGCTCCAACCCAGGCCCGAAGTCTTGCTCGCACAGATCGGTGACAAACCCTCCGGTCGTCTCCGCGAGCTCTTGGTAAACGGTCCCTTGGGCTGCGGCGACCCCACAACACGCTCCGGGTGGCGTCTCGGCGCAGGCGGCGGCGGCGGCCGAAGTGGCGGTGATCGCGTGGAAGACGAACTCGGTCAAAGGTGGCGAGAGCGCAGAAAGGAAGGTGACGAACTCCTCTTTGGTCATGTCCGCGTCGTCGTCGCTCACCACCAGGAAGTGGACCAAACCGCCCTCTCGCCGCCTCGTCGCCCACTGAGCGTAAGTGGAGCCGATCCAGCTCAGGGCATCCTTGCTCCCCACGGCCTGCGCCACATGTAGGAAGTCTGGCAGGCGTGTATCCTTTGGGCAATCGCCGCTACCGAGCGGCGCGGGAACGCAGATTCCGTTCTTTTGTTTTTTGTCGGCCGAGGGAAAGGGCGCGGTGATCAGCGTCATTTGCGGCTTGGAACCCAGGGCCACGAGCCTGTCCCACAGATCGCCCAAAAGGGTCTGAATCATCGCGACTTCTTCTTCCATTTTGGCGGAGTTATCCACGACCACGACGAGATCCGCCGGATGCGATTCCATTCCGATGAGGGGGCCTTCCCCGCACACGAGAGCCGTGTCGTGCTCAGTGGACGTCTCGGTTCCGCTGTCTGGACTCGTATCCGTATCGACACTCGTGTCCTCATCCTCCGAACGGCTGTCGGTCCTCGAGTCGGTGCCGGTTTTGCCGACGTCATCTACCACAAGTTGGTCGATGCATCCTGCGAAGAGCACCGCGACACACAGCAGCTTGAAGGCATCGCTCATCAGGAGTCCTCCTCCCAACAAGTTAGTGCCCTTTCCCCCATTCGGCTACGAAAGTATTGATAGAGGGCGTTATCGGCGAGATTGGAGGAGCTCCATGGCTTGCTCAGCCGCGCTGGTGCCTTGGTGGTTTTGCACGACACTGTCGAGCAATGGAGTCGCTTCGGATTTCCGTCCCATGCCGAGGTAAGCCCGGGCCAGCCTGAGCGTGGCTTCGGCTTTCATCGTGTCTTTTCCTCCCGACTGCGCAAGGTACTGCTCGAACAAGCGGGCGGCTTGGCGATGATCGCCCAGTTTGTCCTGCCAAATGGCGCCGCTGCGATACACCGCGCGCTGTCGTTCCTGCTTGCTGCCCAGCTCGCCGATCTGGCGATACGCTTCGATAGCCGGTTGCCAACGACCGGACTTCCTCTCGCAGTCAGCGAGCAAGAACCAGGCCTCGACATCGCGGGGATGACCCTCCAAATGCTCTCGAAGCGCGGTTGCCGCCACATCGAGTCGCCCCTCCAAGATGGCGGTTCGCCATCGGTCATGTCCGCTCCGCAAAGGCGACCTCTGCTTGTTTCCGCCCAGACCTTGCCGCAACCCGCTGCGTGCGGCGTCTCGCGTCGACTCGACGCCTTGGGTGTCTTCTTGCGAACCCCAATCCGTGGTTTGGTTGGGTTCCTCGCCTGTCACCGTCAAGGCCGGCACGACGGAATCCAACGGAGAATCGAGCAACTCCGATAACTGGTCTCGTTCCTCGCTCAACAAGGGCGTTGCCGCCGAATCGCCTTGCAGGCCCACGCGGAGGCCGAAACCGGACAGAACCGAATAGCGATGGTCTGCGGCAAAGACCTGGACCTCGCCTGCGTCCACGGCGACGCTGACCGAGCCATCGCCTTCACGAGTCACGCTAAAGCGCGTTCCCATGACCACGACTCGTACCCGTCCACTCTCGACCTCAAAGGTCTCCCCTGCTCTCCTGCGCTCCACCGCACAGGCGACTTGGCCGCGCGAAAGGACGAGACGCGTCGTTCCTTGGCCCGCCGCATCGATGCGCACGAGGCTGTCGGCGCGCAGCACGGCCCTATCGCCGCCGAGCTTCATCTGCGTCTTTCCTCCCACAGGGGCGGAGACGCTTTGTCCGGCTCGGAGCTCTCCGCGCACGACCTGCCCGTCCTGCGTGACAGTGCTGCTCGTACCCAAAAGCGCCGCGCTCTTCTCGAAAGACGCACTGGGCTGCTCCTGCGCGAGGCTCATCAAAACAAACAGGCCAGCAATCCCTGCGGCAGCCGCAAGGCCGCCAACCGCCGCCCATCGCATGGTCTTGGGCCGCCGCCTCATTTCGAACCGAGCGCGCGAAACCAACGCAAGAGCACAAGGGGAAGTGTCCGAAGGTCCGAGAGGACAGTTTTCCTGCTCAATAGAGATGATCTCCCTCTCGATGATTTGCCACTTCATCACGAGCTCTGCGCAACTCGGACACCCTGCGAGGTGCTCGCGCAGCGGAGAAGATGCCTGGGGCCCTAAGCGCCAGTCGACGGTCTGCATAAGTTGTTGACAGTGCATCATGGCGCCTCCTGCGTCAGGACCTCGCTCCACCTCGAGAAGTTGACGTTTTCGAGAAGCGTCTGCCGAGCCCTAAACAGCCGCGTGCGCACGGTTTGAGCGCTAATTTTGAGAATCTGTGCAATCTCATCTCCTGTAAAACCTTCAACCGCGTGAAGCAGCAACACGACACGCTGCTTTTCCGGCAGTCGGGCCAGGGCTTGGGAAACGACCTGTCGCAGCTCTAGACCACTGTCTGCGGCTTGTGGAGGCCTCGAGGTCATGGATACCTCCTCGTTCAGGGCAGCGCCGAGCAATCGCCGTCTCAGCCAGGTGTTCCGCCTCCACGTCCGAGCCTTGCACACTGCAATGGAATACAGGTAGGACTTGAACTTGCCGCTGGCCTCATACATCGCTGCCTTGTCACAGAGCAACATGAACACGTCCTGCACCAATTCCTCCAGTTGCGCTTCGGGAATCTCCGGAGCAAACCGATACACGGCGCGTCTCACCATCTTCTCATGGCGCAAGTAGAGCGTGCCGAGCACATCCGTATCCCCACTCGCGACGCGGGCGATGAGCGCATCGTCGTCGAGGGAGTCTAGCGAATGCGGGGGCCGGCTTCGGTGGGCGATCCGGATCTGACCCGGCTCTCCGCCTCTTCCTTCGCGCGCTTTTTCTCCCATAGAAACGTCTTTCCACCTCAAAGTCGGCTATCCCTCGGAGGTCTTTCTCATCGCGACCCTTTAAGGTTGTCGCCGCCTTTCAAACTCTCATTACTCACCAGCGATAGATTGTTTCCTTTTTCTTACAGGGCGACCAAAAAACCAATCGCCGCGGACCAGTCGATCAAGGCCGAGGTCAGGACGAGAGAGCTGTCCGACAAGCGCCGAAACGACTTTCGTTGCGACGCAAGCCCGATGAGCCCGCCGACGACAATCGCCACCGACGGGTTGAGTGGAACGAGCGCCTCCACCCCGCTGCCCAGATGGAAATTGAACCAATCAAAGGACTGATTGTCCCCTTTGCCAAGAGCCATGTCGACTCTCACCCACTGCAAACTGGCCTCGATGACCGGTCCAAGGCGCACAGGACCAAGGGGCCACGCGTATCCGAGGGAGAGGCTCGGCGCGACGCATAGCCCAGAGAGCACACCATCGAACAGCCGCTTCTTGGGGCCGGCCAACACGCTCAACCCGAGGCGTCCATAGAGACCGTCGTTCAAGCGGAGTTGGGCCGCGAGCCCGCCGCCCAGTCGCAGGGAAGGGCCAGAGGCGCCGACGATCCCTCCCCCGCCCGTAAAAAACGGCATGAGCGCCAGCCTGCGCCTGCCGAGGGGTTGGGAGCCTTCCTCAGGGACCGGCGGCGCGACAGAGTCTTTGACCTTCTTCACAACCTCGGTCAGCGCTGGCTCGCGAGCTTGGGGGCTGAACAGATAGGCCTCTCCCAGCAACTCCTCTGCAGCCAGCGCAAGCTCCGCCTGCGCCGAGGGACCGCTCTCCACCTCCACGATCCGAATCAACGCGCGCCCAGTGCTCATGGCCACGACGTTCAATAGAACTTTTCGGTGACCGACGTGCTCGATCCAAACAGTGGCCACCACATTCTGTCTTTTCGAAAGCTCTTCGATGTGCTTCAGGCGCTGCGGCATCGACGCTTGCGCGAACTGGCCGCCCCGCTCATCGATGCTTTGAATTTCAAACCGATCAAGAGCAAGCTTGAGCTCAATGGAGAATCGGTCTTCCGAGGCCCGATCATCCGGGGACTGCGCCAACTGAAACACCAGCACGACCGGTCGATGGGTCGATGGGTCGATGGCACTCGACTCGGCCTGCGCTGGGGCAAAAAGAACGAGGAAAAAGGCCCACGCCCTCGGCAACATCCATCTAGCCCATTTATAGCTCATCAAAAAAAATCCTCGTTTCTACGATATCTAGCTTGTCTCAACAAAGGCCTTTGACCACCAGGGAAAGTGCCGGAATGTCGCTAAAAAAAGAGGTCTCACGCCGCTGATTCGTGTTGCGACTTAAAAAAAATGGAACAGTCTTCACTCATGGGGGAATGATTCAAATACGAGTACCCAAGCGCCCCAAACGCAAAGGGTCAGGCGCGATTGGGCCCACGTCATCTGAAGAAACGAGCCAAGACCTCGTGAACGAGCATCGAAAAAGGAGAATGACCATGCAACCTAAATTCGTACCCATTGCCCTCTTCTTCGGCCTCGGCCTGTTGATATTCGCCATTGGCGGGTGTCCGCAGACAGCCGACCCCAACCCCAACCACAACACGCCTGGTCATATCGCAAAGACCGTCCACTTCCCCGGAGCTGGGACCAGCGGAGCCGGCGATCCCCTCGAGCCGGGCATCGGTCCACAGACCGCTGTCCTGTGCAGCGGGAGCACCAGTGGTGTCAATGCCGGTCAAATCGATGTCGAGGACGTGGATGTCATCGAGCAAGAAGTCGAGTGTTTCTATGCTGAAGGAGATCCCATTCCAGGAGCGGGGATCGAGCGTCTGCTGGAAATCGTCAACGAAACCGAAAGAGTGCACGTACGCCTGACCTTTGATCCGCGGTTCGTCGACAATACGTACGGCGCGACCTCCATCGGCTGGGGAGAGAGCAAGAAGGGCACACACGCGTTCAAGGATCTCGTCGGCAGCGACCATGCTGAGTTTCTGTTCTGGGACAAGGCTGGCAAGGAAACGATGCGCTTCAAGCTCGATTACATCACGGAAGATGCAGACACCGGCGCAACGCATCCTTCTGGCTATGGCAGTGCCGGCGTAGACGGTGGCGACGGCAAATGGATCCTCGGGGACCAGTCCGCGATCCTCGGCTGGGCCACGTCCCTCGACCGCAACCTGAACGGCTGTGGTTTCGCAGAGTACATTGTGGACTCGCCGGCCACTGACGCACAGTACACGCCCAATCCCGCGACTCCCGAATGGGACTACCGAGTGGTCTACGAGCTGTGGGTCGATGCCGCGGCGTTCGGTCCCTCTGGGTTTGGCGCTGTGACCATCGAGTGGGTCCACGCCTCACCGAGCAAAACAGGAGAAAACACGCTCATCGTGACCCAGGGTGATTGCCCCGACGATGACGGCGGCGGCGAAGGCGAAGGCGAAGGCGAAGGCGAAGGCGGGACGGACGATTGCAACCCGAAGTACGAAGACTGCGGCGACGTCTGGGCCGACCCTCCCGTCTGATCCCACGTCAGACTAAACTCCCTCCTTGCTAATACGAAAAACCCGCCCGCCGCTGGGCTTCGTCCCGGATCTCGCGAATGAGCGCGGGTAAGCTCACCCGGTTCGCGAGATTGATCGCCCAAACCGGGATGTTGCCGCCCGGATCCGCAAGCAGCGTGTACCGCAACGTCGAGCGCAGGCCACCGTCGAGGGGTTTAATATCGATCTGGCCGTTCGCCAAGGTGACCCGAACCACGCCTTCTTTGGGCGCTTTCCCATACTCATCGGAGATACGCCATACCAGCCGATAGAGCCCTTGCTGTGGCGCCATCTTGCGCTCATAGCGCAGGGTGTAGTCTCTTCTCGCGACCAAGGGGAAGTTGACGAGCTGGTAGTTGTGCCACACGTTCGGATTCGCGGTGCGGTAGATGTCGCTCTGCTCCACGTACTTTTTCGAGGTCATGCGAAAGGTCTCTGGATCGCAGGCCGCATCGAGCACGATCCACGGCGGAGCATCGATGGTCAGCGAAGCCTTGAGCTCGCGGACCGTGGCGCCCGGCGTTTCGCGGGCGTAGACGACGATGCCATCGGACGTGACCTTGACCTGTTGCCAGGACGCCTCGTCACCGCTGACGAGCGAGCTGCACAGCACAGACGACAAGAGGCTAAAACAAAAAACAGATGGTACGATTTTAGAATTCATGTCGAGTCGAGCCTCAGCTTTTTTGTCAAATCAAATGGACTAGGCAATCCATGCCGTCACAAAGTAAATGGGTATACCACATGTCACAGCCAAAACGACCTCTGGGTTTGCTCGACTTCACTTTGCCATGGAGTAAGTCGCTGGGTCTGATACCCATGGCTTCAGGGCTTTCTTTTAGGAAATCAACTCACCACCCATCGCTACCGGGCAGCGGCAGCTACGTCTTCGATGGTTGCTAAGAGGGAGAAGCAGCCATCTCGGATGTGCCCACGCAGCGCTTCGGCTACATAAGGGCTATGGAGTCGAACGAAAGGTCCGGCTCACCTCGGCGTTGCCGCGGATACTGCCCTTGAGAGCCATATCGAGCTCACCGCTCACTTGACGACGCACGGATAAGGTGGCGTCGCAGGTGACATCTTCCTCGCCTTCGAAAGCCTCGAGCTCGCCGCTCTCAATGGTGAAGGCCCCATCATCGCTCGTCTCGCCGATGAAGTCATAAAGGCAATCCGCGACGACTTCTAGGGAAACGTCACTCGGAGAAGACCCTGCTTCCCATTGAATAGCGATATCATTCTGGCGAGAAATGCTCTGACCGCTATTGGGTGCCTGGATGAGCCGTACCGGGGACGGAGTCTCGACGGTGCTGATGTATTGTCGCTCCCCGTCCCGGTGAAAGACAAAATCATACGCGCTGGCTGGATCAACGCTCGCAATGTAGGTGGTCGGATTGCTCTCCGCCTCGGCAAGACGCACTCCATTGACCCGAATCTCGTCGCCGCAATCCCCGAGTTCCAGATACGTTCCCCCCGGCGCGTTCCCCACCCAGAAGGTGACTTTGGCGTCTGCGCTTTGACCGCTCTCGGTGATTTCATACTCGACAAAAATGCCGTCCGTTTTGACGTTGCAGGAGTCTTCCTCCTCGAAACAGCCAACGGCGGAAATCATCGCGACAAAAGCCATCACTCTCTGAGTTGACGTTCTCATCTTGCCTATCTCCTTGTGTATGGGTCGCCACCAGTCCGGCGCGACGTTTATGAGCGTTGGCAAAAGCAAATTGCGCGCCATGCGCCTATCACTTTGTTTTCGTTCTGATTCTTCCGTCGCCGGCGAGTGGAAGGTGTTGCGGAGCAGATACAGATCGGCATGGACCGCGACAATCCAGGCACAGGGCAAGAATCATTTCGCCCCATTGCTGTCCAAAACAAAAGGTCCGAAAGAGCTGAAACCCTCGTCATTCTCGCGGCGGCGGGAATCCATCCACCCATGCCTTCGACTGAAAGCTCTTTTGAGCTACTTGCGGCCTGGCTTCTTGGCGGTCTTCTTGGGCGCGGCTTTTTTCACCACCGGCTTCCCAGCGGCTTTTTTGGGGGCGGGCTTGGGGGTGGCCCTTTTCAGCGGCTTTACACCAGCCTTCTTGGGCACGGCCTTCTTGGGCGCGGCCTTCTTGGGCACGGCCTTCTTGGGCGCTGCGGCCTTCTTGATCGGCGCTTTGGTCGGCGCTTTCTTGGTCAGCTTCACGACCTTGGCCGGTGTCTTCTTGACTGAGCTCTTCGCAGGTGCCTTCTTGGCCAGTGTCTTCTTGGCCGGCGCCTTCTTGGCCTTGGGCGCACCCTTGACCGTGAGCGCCTTGTGCGCGCGCAGCTCGCGGATAGCGGCTTGGGCCGCGGCGAGGCGGGCGATGGGCACGCGGAACGGCGAGCAGGACACATAGTCGAGGCCCACCATGTGACAGAACTCGACGGACGAAGGCTCGCCGCCGTGCTCTCCGCAAATGCCGAGCTTGAGCTTGGGACGAGCCGCGCGACCGCGCTCGCAAGCGATGCCGACGAGTTGGCCCACTCCACTGCGATCCAGCAGCTGGAAGGGATCGGCCGGCAGGATCTTCTTTCCCACGTAATCGGGCACAAAGCCGCCGATATCGTCGCGGGAGAAGCCGAAGGTCATCTGGGTGAGGTCGTTGGTGCCGAACGAGAAGAACTCGGCGGTCTGAGCGATCTCGTCCGCGGTGAGGGCCGCTCGCGGAATCTCGATCATCGTGCCGTACATGTAATCGATTTTCTTGACGTTGTACTTCCTGCAAACCTCGTCGTAGACGCGGTCGCACAGGACTTTCTGGTTATCGAGCTCGGTCACGCAGCCCACCACTGGGACCATGATCTCGGGCTGGGCGTTCACGCCGATATCCACGAGCTCCACTGCGGCCTCGAAGACCGCTCGGAACTGCATTTCGGAGATCTCGGGGAAGGTGACGCCCAGGCGAACACCGCGGTGCCCCATCATGGGATTCGTCTCGTGTAGCTCCTCGGCGCGCTTGTCGAGCTCGGCAAGCCCCACGTTCAGAGCCCTGGCCAGCTTCTCGCGCTCTTCTCTGTGGGTGGGCACAAACTCGTGCAAGGGAGGATCCAGCAGGCGGATGGTGACCGGCAGCTCGCCCATCACCTCCAAGGTGCCCTTGATGGCCTTCTTCACGAAAGGATAGAGCTCGTCGAGCGCGGCTCGTCGAGCGGCTTCGTTGCCAGCCATGATCATTTTGCGCAGGAGGAACAGAGGTTCCTCGGAGTTGGTGCCATAGAACATGTGCTCGGTGCGGAACAGACCGATGCCCTGAGCGCCGAAGCCGCGGGCGCGGGCTGCGTCCTCTGGAGTATCGGCGTTGGTGCGCACCTTGAGACGGCGAACCGCGTCAGCCAGTTTCATGAAGTCTACAAACCGAGGATTCTCGGTGGCGTCCTTCATGTCCAGCCTTCCGAGGTACACATTTCCCTTGGTGCCGTTGAGGGTGAGCTCGGCGCCCTCCGAGAACACGCGGCCCCCGACCTTGAGAACCTTGGCGTGAACGTCGACCTCGATGGCGCTGCAGCCCACGATGCAGCACTTTCCCCAGCCGCGGGCGACGAGCGCCGCGTGACTGGTCATGCCACCGCGAGCCGTGAGGATACCGCTGGCCGCTCGCATTCCCTCCACGTCTTCGGGATTGGTCTCCTCGCGCACGAGAATCACAGGGCCGTTCTTGGCTTCGTTGACCGCGTCCGCGGCAGTGAACACGATGCGGCCCCAGGCCCCACCCGGACCGGCTGGCAAACCGCGGGCGAGGAGCGTGGCAATGGCTTCGGCCGAGGGATCCACGATCGGATGCAACAGCTCATCGAGCTGATCGGGGCTCACGCGCATCACCGCCTCGTGCGCCTTGATGAGATTCTCGTCCAACATGTCCATGGCGATGTTGAGAGCCGCGGTGCCCGTGCGCTTGCCCACGCGGCACTGGAGCATCCACAGGCGGCCTTCCTGAATGGTGAACTCGATGTCCTGCATATCGGCGAAGTGCTTCTCGAGCTTCACGCGGATGGCGTCGAGCTGATGGTAGGTCGTGGGCATCGAGACCTCGAGAGAACCGAGCTCTCGGTTCTGATCGTTCTTCGTGGCCTCATTGAGCGGGTTCGGGGTGCGAATGCCGGCAACGACGTCTTCGCCCTGGGCATTGACGAGCCACTCCCCATAAAACTTGTTTTCGCCCGTCGCCGGGTTTCGGCTGAACGCGACTCCCGTGGCCGAGGTATCGCCCATGTTGCCAAACACCATGGCCTGGACGTTGACCGCCGTACCCCATTCGTGCGGGATGCCCTCGATGCGACGATAGGAAATTGCGCGCTTGCCGTTCCACGAAGAGAACACAGCGCCGATGCCGCCCCAAAGCTGCTCAACCGCCGTATCTGGAAAATCCTTGCCCAGCACTTCTTTGACTCGAACCTTGAAGTTTCCGCACAGCTCGATGAGCTCTGCCTCGCTGAGGTCCGCATCGGTCTTGCACCCACGGCGCTCCTTGAGCTCCTGCAACATGCGGTCGAGTTGCTGCCGAATGCCCTGCCCCTCGGCAGGCTCGATGCCGGCTGCTTTTTCCATGACGACATCGGAATACATCATGATGAGCCGGCGATACGCGTCGTACACGAACCGCGGATTTTTGGTCTTCATGATGAGACCTGGGATCGTTTCCGAGCACAGGCCGACGTTGAGCACGGTCTCCATCATGCCTGGCATGGACTTGCGGGCGCCAGAGCGCACGGAGACGAGCAGCGGGTTCTTTGCGTCCCCGAACTTCATGCCCATCACCTTCTCTGTGCGGGTCATGGCGTCGTCCACGAGCTTTCGAAGCGGCGGCGGATAAGAATGGTTGTGCGCGTGATAGTAGTTGCAGACATCGGTGGAAAGCGTGAAGCCCGCTGGCACTGGAATGCCGAGCTTGGCCATCTCAGCGAGGTTCGCGCCCTTGCCGCCGAGATTGTCCTTCATCGTCGCGTCGCCTTCGGCCTTGCCGCCGCCGAACGAGTACACGAGCTTGTTTGCTTGGTGTGCCATGGAACAACTCCTTGTTCATCGGTTGGAGAGGATAGACTAGATTTTCCTAGGATCTCCTCACAATTCAAACGAATTTGTTATAGTCATAAAAACGCGGACCACAAGTCACACGAAGGAGAAGTCATGTCGCTATCGCAAGAAATTCTGTCCATTCTCGCCTGTCCAAGGTGCAAAGGTCCCCTCGAGCAAGTCGCGCTGCCCGAGGGTTTTGGCTGCCGCGCCTGCGACCTTTTGTACAAAACCGAAGACAATATTCCCAACTTCCTCATCGACGAGGCCTCCCCCTGGGCAGATCAGCGCCAGCAATCGTAGGAAAAGAGCGTTCGCGACTGCTGCGTGGATTTGGACAAGGCATTGCCGAAACTGTCGTAGGTATACAGAACCGTGATATCCGGGTTTCCGTCGCCGTCGAGGTCGGTCTTCTCTTGGAGTAAAAGACCGTGTTCACCGAAGGTTCTCCTCGTCACGGTGTCCACGCTTCCATCCGCATCTCTATCGTTCTCCTCGGTCACGAGGTTGCCTGAATCGTCGTAGATAAACGTCCAGACACTGTCCGGCTTTCCGTCCGCGTCCGCGTCTTCTTCCTGTCGCTGCGGCCGGCCGCTGGCATCCAAAACGCGGGTGCTGCGCGACAGCAGGTTCTTGTCGGTCTTGCTGCGAGTCTCCTCCACCACCAGGCTCCGGTCCTTTTTGTATATGAATTTTGTAATGTAATCGACCGTGCCATTCATTTGACGATCATGAGACTTGGTCTTCACTCTCCCTGTGCGGTCGTAAGCGTTCTTGGTGCGGGTATTCCACCACGCCGCGGTGTCGCTATCGTGGTTTTCCTTGTCTTCGGACTCGAGCTGACCTTTTTTGTTATAGGTCAGGATGCGAGTCGACTCTGACTGTCCATCGAGGCCGCGCACGCCATCGATGACCTTGTCGAGATCGACTCGAATGGGCTGTCCCTGGCCGTCGTACGTGGTGGTCGTGCGAGAGACCACGTTGCCGGATCGCCACAAATGGAGCTCTTCCATGCAGGGACCTGGGTAGAGCTTATCGGCGCCGATGTCCGTGGGCGGCGGGTCGAATGCAGGCAATTCAGACTTGCCGCGGTGGGAGGACGACCTCGAGAATCTGCCCTCGGACGCAGGCTTCTGTGCTCCACCTGGCGCACTGCCGCCGCAGGCGCACAACCCCATCGAAACAATGACTAGCAGAATCAATTTCCGCACGTGCTTCGAGCTCCTTGAGGGCAAACACGAGACAACGAAAGAATAGCACAGTTTTGGAGTGCCAAATGGCCAGGAGGAAATTGCCCGATAAATGCCCTCGGATGGCCGCTAGACGCCATGGAGCGCCAGGGGGTCGACTAGCTGTCGAGGACTCCTCGTACCTTGGTCGCGAGCTCACGCAAGGTGAATGGCTTTTGAATGAAGGCCACCCCATCCTCGAGCACGCCGTGGTGGGCAATCACATTGGTCGTGTAGCCAGACATGTAAAGCACGCGCAAGTCCGGCTCGGTCTGTTTGAGGATCTCGGCGATCTGGCGACCGTTATACTGCGGCATCACCACGTCGGTCAGGAGCAGCTTGACCTTGGCATCGCTCTCTGCGAGAAGCTCCATGGCCTTGCCAGGCGACGATTCGGCGAGCACGCGATAGCCGACCCGCTCGAGCATGGTCTTGGCCATTCCCAGGATCGCCTCTTCGTCTTCCACGATCAGAATGAGCTCGCCACACCCCTTGGGAATCTCCGACGTCGCCGCGCCGGCCACAGCGGTGTCGTCCACTTCGCATGTGGGGAAGTAAAGCTTGAAGGTCGTACCGAGGCCGGGCTCGCTGTACACCTCGATGGAGCCGCTGTTCTGCTGGACAATGCCGTAGACCGTCGCAAGGCCCAGGCCCGTTCCCTGCCCCAAGGCCTTTGTGGTGAAGAAAGGTTCGAACAAATGCTCGACGACGTCTTTACCCATGCCGTAGCCGTTGTCGCTGAAGGCCAGCATCACGCGGTCCCCAACTTGGGCTCCAGCGTGACGCGCCACGTAGCTTTCGTCCAAGCTCGCGTTTTGCGTCTCGATGGTGATCTTGCCATTGCCCTGGGTGATGGCGTCCCGGGCGTTGATCGCCAAGTTGGCGAGGATTTGATCCACCGAAGTGGGATCCATCTTCACCTTGGAGAGCAGCGGTCCGGGGATGAACTCGAGCTCGACATCCTCGCCGATGAGCCGCCGCAGCATGGTGAGCATACCGCTCACCGTGTCATTGAGGCTCAGCACCTTGGGACAAATGATCTGCTTGCGGGCAAAGGCGAGTAGCTGTTTGGTCAGCTCCGCCGAGCGCTGGGCCGCAGCTTCGATCTCGCGCAGATCGCGCTGCACCGGATGGGACGCGGTGAGAGACTCCAGTGCGATCTCGCATCGCCCCAGGATTACGGCCAGCATGTTGTTGAAGTCGTGGGCCACGCCGCCGGCGAGCCGCCCGATGGACTCCAGCTTCTGCGCCTGCACGAGCTGCTCGCGCAGTTTTTCCCTGTCCTGCTCCGAGGCGCGCAGGGCAAGGGCATGCGCGAGACGGCCCCTCTGCACACTCACGACCCCGACCAGGACGAGCATGGCCAAGAGCGCGACGAACAGCGCTAGCAACAAGAGCGACCGAGCGTGCCACGCCGAGAAGACTTCATCCTCATCGACCTTGGAGACCATGAACCACGGAGAGTCGGGAATGGGGCGCAAGACGGACACGACCTCTTCTCCTCGGTAGTCTCGACCCCGCACCACCCCTTGCGCGCCCAGGACGGCCATGACCGCTGGAAGCTCCTGCTGGGTCAAGGGCATACGCAAGTTGAGCGCCGTGTTCGCTCGGTGCCGCAGCTCGTTGAGATACAGCACCGAGTCTCCGTCGCGGCGCACCAGCAGGGTCTCGGCCGTGTCGCTGGCCGTAGGCCACGACTGGATAAGGGGATAGAGAAACTCGGCAGCGACCGAAACCAGCAATATCGAGCCGATCGAGCGACGGGCGCTGCCTTCCATGAGCAACAGAGGCGCCACTGCGACGACGTGGGGTTCGCTGCTCACCGCATCGACGTGCAGGTCTGCCAGCCGCGGAGTCAGATCCCGCATGACCTGCGCGCTGATCGCCTTCACCGAGGCGCAGACCTCCGAATGGCCGGCGAGCGACAGCCGCACCTTGCCTGTCTCGTCCAGCAAGATGACATCGTGGTAATGGTGGCGCTGCATCAGGTTGGAGAAGTACGCGACAACCCCTTCGGCCAGCTCAGTGGCTGGACTGTGAAACCACCGCGCCACTCGCTCCACGACGAACGGGCTCGACATGATCACCGTTGCTTCGGAGAGTTGATCTCTGCGCCAGCTCGCGATCTGGTCGACCTTGAGAGCGGCGATGGCCTGAAGCTCTCGCTCCACTTGGTGGATAGCTTGCCGCTCTTGAGCGCGGTAGATCCAAGCGCCTCCCCCTATCAGCCCCAGAGCCGCCAAGACCAAGGCTGCCCAAGGGCCCCATTTCCGCCAGTTCAATCGCATTTGGCCCATGCCGATCACCCTCCTGCACGAATCGAACGATGTGTTGAAAGCTCGCTAGTTGGCATCCCGAAAGTCCCGTTTCCGGCATCCTTCTCCAAGGCCGGAACTCGAACATCGATTTAAGCGACTCAAACAGTCCTCGCCTTTCCGAAGGACGCCCTAAAAACTCCCATTTCGGGATGGACACTCGCTAGTCGCGGAGCTTATCGCGGACGATATCGACGGCCTCTTGGACCTTGATGCGCTCCTGGCGCATGTCGTCCCGGTAGCGCAGCGTAACGGTGTCGGTGTCCTTGGTCTCCCCATCCACGGTAATGCAGAACGGCGTGCCAGCTTCATCCTGACGAGCGTAGCGGCGACCGATGGCATCCTTCTCGTCGTAGAACGCATTGATGGAGTTGCGGCGGAACTCCTTGATGATCGCCCTGGACTTGTCGACGAGCCATTCGTCCTTCTTGACCAGCGGCAAGACCGCCACTTTGATGGGCGCGAGCCTCGGGTGCAACCGCAGCACCACTCGACCTTCGGCGCGGCCCTCGGAGGGCGCCTCTTCGTCGTAGGCGTCGAGCAGGAACATGAGCACCGTGCGCGTGGCCCCAGCGGCGGGTTCGATGACGTAGGGCAGGATGTGCATGCCCTGCTTGCCAGTGGCAGGATCGACTTTGTTGGGGTCGAAGTAGGTGAGCTTCTTGCCCGAATGCTCCTGGTGCTTGGTGAGATCGTAATTGCCGCGCGCGGCGATCCCCTCGAGCTCTCCCCAGCCCCACGGATACTGGTATTCCACATCGTAGCAGCCCTTGGCATAGTGGGCGAGCTCGTCCTTCTCGTGGGTCCGCAGCCGCAGGTTCTCCGGCTTCGCACCGAGGCGCACGTACCAGTCGAAGCGCTCCTGCTTCCAGTACTCGAGCCACTTGTCCGACTCCTCCGGCTCGCAGAAGAACTCCATCTCCATCTGCTCGAACTCGCAGGATCTGAAGATGAAGTGCTCTACCGTGATCTCGTTGCGGAACGACTTGCCCTGCTGGGCAATGCCAAACGGCAGCTTGAGCCTGTAGGTCTGCTGGACGTTGAGGAAGTTGACGAACATGGCCTGAGCCGTCTCGGGCCGGAGATACACCACCGAGTCGGGCGACTCCACGGGGCCGAGGTTGGTCTTGAACATCAGATTGAACTGCCGCTCCTCGGAGAGCTCTGGCGAGCCGCACTCGGGGCACACGTAACTGCGCTCGGCCACGCCCTTGATGGTCTTGCCTTCCTTGCGATACTCGACCGTGGCGCCCTTCTCGACCACGGGTGCATGATCGGCGCGGAACCGAGCCTTGCAGAGCTTGCAGTCCACGAGCGGATCCGAAAACCCGCTCACATGACCCGAGGCCTGCCACACCTTGGGGGACATGATAATCGACGCATCGATACCCACCACGTCATCCCGCTCGTAGACCATGGAGCGCCACCACTCGGCCATGACGTTGCGCTTGAGCTCAGCGCCCAAGGGGCCGTAGTCGTAGCAGGACTTGAGGCCTCCGTAGATTTCGGAGGACTGGAACACGAAGCCTCGCCGCTTGCACAGCGCCGCGATTTTTTGCATCAGGGGGAGCTCGTCGGTGCCGGTTTTCTTCTTCTTTTCATCCATTGTATTTCTGCTCGCTGTTGTTCCTTGCTCTAGAAAGACCAACGAGAAATGTACAAGACCTTGGCTGCATCGCCAAGCCGAGGGCGCGATCAGAAGCGCCCTCCCCCGCCGAAAACAGAATCGACCGCAAAATGAACGGCCTGGATCTGGCCTAGACACCTTCCAGGACCAGGGCGTATCTTGCTCGCCATGGCCAAGACGAACGCCACCGCGCTTCTCCCAATGACGCTCGACGAGCTCGAAGGCAAAGAGCTCGATGTCTTGCTCGTCACCGGCGACGCCTACTTCGATCACCCGAGTCACGGCGCAGCGCTCATCGGACGGGTGTTGCAGGCCGCGGGCTATGTCGTGGGCATCGTCGCCCAGCCCGATTGGCGCTCCACTTTTAACTTCGCCAAGCTCGGAAGACCTCGATTGTTCGCCGGGGTCACGGCCGGCGCCGTGGACTCTTCTCTCAACACCTACACTGCCTCGGGCCGCAAGCGCCGCCTGGATGCCTACTCGCCAGGCGGTCGAAGCGGCCTGCGCCCGGACAATGCTTCCATCGTCTACGCCAGTCGTCTCAAAGAGGCCTTTGGGCCTCTGCCCATCGTGCTCGGCGGCTTGGAAGCGAGCCTGCGGCGCTTTGGTTACTTCGACGCGCGCGCTGGAAAGCCGCGGCGCTCGGTGCTGCTCGATACCCGGGCAGACATTCTGGTGTACGGGCCTGGAGAGGAGGCCGTGCTGGAGATCGCCGCGCGCCTCGCCGCTGGTCGAGATCTGATGGGGATCCCGGGAACCTGCGTGCTGCTGCGCGGCGCTCAAGTCGAAGCTCCACAGGGAGTGGAGCTGCCCAGCTTTGCCGAGATCGCGCAAGACACCTCGGCCTTGCTGCGCCAAGCGCTCGCCGTAGAGCACAGCGGTATCCCCGGGTTTTCGAAGAGGATGTGGCAACGCTATGACGAAGGCGTCGTGCTGGCCGAGCCTCCTGCGAAACCAAAGCGGTTTCACCTCGACTCCATCGCCGAGCTCCCGTTTTGCGCGCTGGCGCATCCGAGCTACCAAGAGCCCATCCCTGCTCTCGAAACCGTCCGTTTCTCCGTGGTGTCCCATCGCGGCTGCCCTGGCGGCTGCAGCTTCTGCTCGCTCGCGGCGCATCAAGGCAGGGGGGTGAGGGCGCGCTCGACCGAATCCGTTCTCGAGGAGCTGCGTCGCATCGTGGGCTCAGGCCCGTTCCGCGGCACCATCACGGACATCGGCGGCCCCACGGCCAATGCCTTTGGCGCTGCGTCCAAAGACCTCGAAAAGTGCCGTGGCTGCGGCCGAGCGAGCTGCCTGTATCCCCGCATTTGCTCGAACCTCGAAACGAGCCACGAGGGACTGCTCGAGCTGCTCGAAAAAGCCCGCGGTCTAAAGGGTGTGCGCCATGTGCTCCTACAAAGCGGTGTGCGCCACGACTTGGCGCTCCAGGATCCCCGATTCATCGTAGAAGTCGCCCGTCACTACACCGGCGGCCATCTCAAGGTCGCGCCCGAGCATGTGCACCCCGAGGTGCTGCGGCGCATGCGCAAGCCGTCCATCGAAAGGTTCGAAGAGCTCGAACGGCGCTTCCTCGAGGCGAGCCGAGCCGCGGGTAAGGAGCAGTACCTCGTACCGTATTTCATCGCCGGCTTTCCAGGCTGCACCCCGAGCCAGGGCGACGCAGTGGGCCAGTTCCTGCAAGGCCGCGGTCAGAAGCTTCAGCAGGTCCAGACGTTTATCCCCGTGCCAGGCACGGTCGCGGCAGCCATGCTCGCCTGCGGAAAAGACGAAAATGGCGAGCGGCTCACCCTGGCGGATCTTCGCGAAGCCGAGCGGCAAAAGCAGATCCTCACCCAAGGCAGCGCAAGGCCATCTCGACAGCGCAGCCCACGAAAACCACTCGTCAGTCGCAGAAAAAACACGGGACAGGTCGAAGACTAGGCTAGAGCCTGTCAATAAAAGCTCTCCGGCTGCAAAGCAGCGGAGCATCCGAGCTGCGGCCCACAAGAGATGGGCATGTGCAACTTAGCGCCCGCCGCAATTATTCTGGGATCTTGTTCCTGCGTGAACCCTTTAACCCTGAGCGGACGCCCGAGTTTGACACTTCCCCACGCTGAAATCGCAGCAACCTCCCGGAAAATACACATGAAATCCCCAGTGTTGCGCGGACGAATGTAG